>JAUVEX010000017.1 GCA_030594585.1 archaeon
TACAAGCAGGCCGCCGACAATGTCTGTCATATTCGGAGCCACTTGGGCTGCTTTTCTTTCTATGTATTTTTCAAGCTCTTTTTTTTCATCAATAAGAATAATTATTTTTTTTGCGTATTTTTTTATTTCTTCCAAATCTTCGTTTTTTAGGTTTACACCCATTGATTCGTCTACGACTATGCCTTTTATATCGGTTCTAAAGAGTGTTTCTGAAACATATTTTGCCAGATTTTCGTTGTTGCTTGTCAATTCTACAAGTTCCGGGAAATAATACCCGTACCATTCACGAAGCCTCATAGACATTGTGTTTACCTGTTTTGCAAGCTCGTCTGTTGTGTTTATTGCCTGTAAGATGAGCTTGTCTTCACCAACGGAATTTCGCATCTTTCGGACAGTCAATTCCGTGCTTGTTTCGTGAATTATAGTTAGAAGCTCGCTTTTTTCTTTTATTATGTTGTTTTTTCTTGCGATGTCAAGCATGTTTCCTCGTAAGTAATTGCCTGCAGGATTTGGAAATTCGTGCTCGTATCCTTCTTTTTTTGTCTCAAATATGATTTTTCCTTTTTCCTTTATTTGGCTTAATAGTTTTTTTTCAGAATCAGATATTGCTTTTTTTTCACAATCTTCAAGCTCGTCTGCTCTTTTTTTAGCGTCATTTTTAAATGAGATGAAACTTATTGGGTTTCTTTGTTCATTTACAGCTACTGCGCCTATAGGGGATGAGGCTATGTAGATTGTCATGTGTATCATTATTGTGCGTTATATTTAAAATGTTGCCGTTATTGTTGTATTTTTCCGCCTTCATTTCAGAATAAATTGTTTTTATTTTTCATCCACAAGCTTTTTAAAACTAACCTGCGATAGTTTGTTAGAATCTTAAAGGTTTTACACATGGGAAGAATAAAAACAAGGGTCGTAAAAGGAAACGCGAAAGAATTGCTTAGCATTTGCCCTGAAAAATTCGGAAAGGATTTTGAAACAAATAAAGCAACATTGAAAGAATTAGATGTTGTAGAAAGCCACCACATACGAAACAAGATTGCGGGATATATAACCGGGCTTGTCAAAAGGAAAGAGTTCTGAACTGTTTTTTGATAATAAATTTACTTGATTTTTTCTTAATGGTACATCGCAGTTTTAACTGTTGTGCGCAAGGATTCAAGAGTTTCCCTGTTTGCGTATTCTTTTGTGTCGATTCCTCTTTCTAAAAGCCATTCGCGCGTTTTTCCGGTAATTACTATGTCTTTTTTCTTTAATTCATCGATGTTTTTTGCACCAATGAGAAACATAGTTGTTTTAAGCTCTTTTATGATTCTTTCAAGAACTTTTTTTACATCATTTTTGGATTTTGTTGCGGCCTCTAAAAGCGGGAGTGCGAGCCCTGCATAATCTGCGCCCAGGCAAATAGCTTTTGCGGCATCTGTTCCGGTCCTTATCCCGCCTGATGCGATTATAGGCAGTTTGGTTGTTTTCCTTGTTTCTGCAACAGATACGGCTGTTGGTATTCCCCAATTTTTGAATGTATTTCCTATTGCAGGCTTGTCTTTGTCGCGGTAGGATTCTACAAGACTGAATGATGTCCCTCCAAGGCCTGCGACATCGATTACAGCAACACCTGATTTTTCAAGCATAAGTGCTATTTCTCGTGAAATACCGGCGCCTGTTTCCTTTACGATTACAGGTTTTCCTAAATCAGCACATATTTTTTTAATTGAGTCGAGCGCGTTTTTGAAATCAAGGTCGCCTTCAGGCTGTGCTGCTTCCTGAAGCGCGTTTAGGTGAATCGCAAGTGCGTCTGCATTAATTTGTTTTATGACTTCTTTGGCATCTTTTATTGTGTATTCGCCTTTTGAGAATTGTACTGCCCCCAAATTCCCTATCAAAGGGATTGTTGGCGCTACGGGACGAATGTTGTATGTTTCCTGCAGTTTTTTATCTGTTATAGCTGCGCGCTGGGAACCTACACCCATCGCAAGCCCGAGCTCTTCTGCGGCGGCTGCAAGGTTCTTGTTTATTTTTTCTGCTTCTTTTGTTCCGCCGGTGATTGCTTCGATCAGAATCGGAGCCGTTATTTTTTTGCCTAAAAACGAGCATGCTGTGTCAATATCTGACATATCTACTTCCGGAAGTGCCTTGTGCACAAAAAACAGGTCGTTGAAGCCTGTTTTTATATCGGATTCTATGCTTTTTTCAAGGCATATTGAAATATGCTGTTTTTTCCTTGTTTCTGTAGCTGAATTTTTCTCCATAAAAACACCTGTTTTATATTTTATCAGCAAAATTTAAATAGGGGTTATGCATATAAATACATCAGAGGTGATTTGAAATGCTTATTGAACCATTAAGCAGTGCGCTTACAAACCTTACGACCAGTTTTGTAAATGGGTTTCCGGGTCTTGTTTATGCGCTTTTATGGGTAATTGTCGGTTATGCCGTAGGTAAAATTTTGGCATCAATTGTAAAAAGAGTCTTGAAAGAGGCTAAAATCGACAGTTATTTGAAGGAGAAGGAGCACATGAGCTTTAAATTAAGTTCTATACTGTCTACCGTTGTAAAATGGGTAGTGTATTTAGTGTTCCTGCAACAGGCTGCGACTCTTTTGGGGGTGGCTGTAATAAGTGCGGTAGTAAATGAGATAATAGCATTTGTGCCGGGCATTGTAGGTGCGGTAATAGTGCTTCTTGCAAGCTATGCACTTGCTATGTATGTGAAGGAAGATGTCATAGGTGACAAGGAACTTTACACAAGCATGCTGGGCAAGGCGATTTTCTTCCTTGTGCTCTATGTAGGTGTTGCAACAGCATTGCCGCTTGTATCCATTGATACAATGCTTATAAACACAATACTTCTTGTGCTTATAGCATCTTTTGGATTAGGTCTTGCAATAGCGATTGGCTGGGGTCTTAAGGACAGCGTAGACGAGCTTGCAAAAGAGCAGGTAATGAAATACAAGTCTAAGAAATAAACTTTGTTGGCCTTAACAGGCCTTCTTTTTTCTTTTTTTTAATTTTTGTTATTTTTTAGTATATCTTATGAATTAATAATCCCTGCAGAATGCCCGACTGTGGCGTTTAAGATTGAAGGTAGTGAAGTGAATTAACTTACTTTAGATTCTGTAGAGTTGTTGTTTTTAATATAACAATACTTAAGGGATGCTATTAGAATATGTTTTCTACAGAATCCCTTACATACAGTCCGGCGAAATAGAAAAAATGCCGAACCCGAGCTTTGGGTTCGGGATCGACAAGAGATATAATATTTATGCAGGGCTTGAATACGACAACATAAACTTCGACAATCATGAAAAATTAAGAGAAGGGCAACACATAGTTGTTGTGCACAATTGGGGCGAAGACGAGAACAATAAGCATCTGATTGGCATTTGGGAGAAATAATAATATACTAAAAAGCTAAAACTTTTTTGGTCTTAAAACGCTTTCATCTGTGATTTTGTGTAAAAGCACAAAAAGGCTCAAACGAAACAAGAATGATTATTCGATGCCCGTTACCTTAACAATGCTCGTGACACTAATTCCCATGATTTTTGCTGGGTTGGTCACTCCGTTAATCTTTCCAGTCCAACCAGGCGGTACATAGGCTGCATCAAGTTCATAGATGTTGTCAGAAGTTCTGTCACAATGCCATATTGTATTATAATTACCACCCGCACCATTGGGGAATGTAGAGGGTGATGATATGTGCCTTATTATAGAAAAATCAGTGACATCTATTTCATAAACATACTCATAAGCTTCACATCCCCAAATAGTATTTGAATCTCCTCCGATTCCATTTATTTCACCAGAGACTGAGACAGTATTTTCACTTCTTATAACTGAAAAATCTGAAGTGCTGAGTTCATAAACATAATCCCATGAAAAATCACAATGCCATATAGTATTACTATCACCACCCGTGCCGGATGGATTTACCTCGGGCGTTGTTGCACTTCTTATAACTGAAAAATCTGAAGTGCTGAGTTCATAGATTGTAGCAGGACTAGTATAATTCTGATGCCATATTGTATTACTGTCACCACCTATTCCGAGCGGATTACTACCTGGTGAACTTGCAGATCTTATAACTGAAAAATCGGATATGTTAAGCTCATATATTTCATCACTGTCCCAATCACAATGCCAGATAGTGCTGGTGTCGCCACCAATGCCCGAAGGAGTTGTAGATGGTGAACTTGCACTCCGTATTACATCTCCAAAACTCATATTATACCTTCTGTGGCTTTCGCTCGAATATTCCGTTTATACCGTATTTGTTTTTTAGTTCTTTCAGGCGGGCGTTTTTATCATCGGGTAGTTTATCAATGTTGATTTTCTTACTTCTTATTTTCGATTTGACATGCTCTGCATAAATCAATTCATCTTCGATTACTATTTTAGAAGGAAAGTTGGCGTCTATCGCTGCGTTGATGGCGTCTTTACCGTTCAGTATCGTTACACCTTCAACACCTTCATACTGTGACATATCCCTGTCGTCTTCAATGATTCGCAATTCTACAGCAGGTGTAGCGTCCATGTTCTGCCAGGCGTTGCATCGTAAATTGACATCTCGTGGATTGATATTGCCTGCTCTTTTGCCTGTGCTCGGGTCCCATTCAATTAATAATGCTTTCTTTTCCATTTATTATCACCTCATGATATTTCCACATATGTACCATCGGGATTAAAATATATATAATTAGTTTCAAGTCCAAATCCTACAATTTGTACAATATCCCCTGAATCACCTGGAGCTGCACATACAACACTTCCTGGAGTACCATCAGATAAATAGATAATGTCACCCATAGCCGCTCCACTAAAATATGTAGCAGCTCTTATTGTACCTCTTAATAATAATTTTCCTGTTTGACCATCCCCTTTGGTTTCTAAAGCAATTCCCATTGCTGGATGTTTTACAGCAATGTTAGTTGCTAATGCTAATTTCCATTCATTATCCGTTAAATCAGGATAACAAAGCTGACCAAAAACAACAGACTCACCAAATGTTACTGTAATTATATCACCAGATGCAGTATTATCGCTTGTTAAAGTACGGTCAAAAACTTGGTGTTTTTCATTATATTCAAGGTCGCCGCCGAGTTGTGGGGTGGTGTCATCAACGACATTCTGTAATTTCGCATCTAGCCCATGCACTCCAGTAGTAAGCGCTGCGTGAGTGTCCATCTCTGATTTTCTTGTAGCGTCTGTGCTTACGGAAGGCGCCCCCATATTCGTTATCTGCCCGCCGCCCATGTTTATAGAATTAGGGGTTATCTTAACGCTGTTCTTGCCGATTTTCATAACGCCGCAGTTAATGCATATGTGGGCGGGAAGCTCTGTAACTTTGCCTTTGACTTTACCCAAAAGCTTTATCCAGTTGTGTTTGCAATCCATATTAACCGACCTCAAATGTCCCGTCCTTGTTTAATGTAAATATCTGTTTTTCTTTTTTGTTGTAAAGAATAAGTTTTTCTCCGCACTCTTTAATTGTAAAATGCGAGAATTCTTTTTTTGGTGCATTACCAGTTATGCCAAGACCGCCAAAAGCATTGCCTAAAACAGCACCGCCGGTACCTACAGCCAAAACTTTCAAAAACTCGCGTCGCTCAGGCTTCATCTAAAATCACTTGGATTCTTTCTTGGTTTTTGTGGTTTCTTTCTTCGACTTTATGGCCTTTATTTCCTCATCGACTTCCAGGCGGCCTTTCTTGAATTCGCCCGTTGCCCTTCCAAGGGATTTCGTGAATTCAGAGACTTTCTTGCCGCCAAAAAGAAGCACAACTGCTGCGATAATAACAACAATTAATTCTGGTCCGAATATCATAATGAATTTGTGATTTTTGTTACTTATATAGTTTTCTTTTTTGAAAAGATATAGCCAAGTGCGTATAGCAGCATCATCGGCACGGCAATCATGAGCTGAGTTATCCCGCTCCCGTCAGGAGTTATGATTGCCCCGAAAACAATGAAAACGAAAAAAGCATAACGCCAATTGTCTTTCCAGAATTTTCTATCAACAATGCCTATCTGCGTTAAGGCTGTCATGAAAACAGGCAGAAGAAAAGTTATTCCAACAGCAATGCACATTCTAAGGACAAACGATACGAATTCACCAACATCAAAAAAAGGAACAGCACCTATCGCAATTACATAGGAGTAAAATAGTTTAATTGTAAATGGAATAAATACGAAGTAAGAAAAAGCGACTCCTGAAAAAAACAGGATAGCTGAAGGCAACACGGATTTTATCAGCATTTTTTTCTCGCGGGCATAAAGGGCGGGCGAAATATACTCAAACAGCTTCAAAAGAAACAATGGCAATGAAAAAATGAATGCAAGGAAAAACGCGATTTCCAGTTGTATCAAAAGGGCGTTTAATGGATTTACTACAATGACTTGAATGTCTGGCGGCAGAAGGTCATGCTTTATCTGCTTGAAAAACAACGCAGAAATTGAATCAATTCCCGGATAAGGTACTGCAAGAACGCGGTCAAATATACTCACCGACTTCAATCCGAATGTGAAGAAAAACACTGTAAGGAACACAAAAAGCTTTATCCATGGGAGAAATACATTTCGAAGGCATTCTATTTCTTTTAGGTATTTTTCAGGAATCATTATTATTTATTTATCTGGCGGGTATTTAAGTTTTTTTAACTCTGTGTTTTGTCGCCAAAACCACATTCATAAAATATATTTTTTCGCAACGGATGCCCAAAAAGAACATAAATTATATATGCTATGAATAACCAAACTATTGATATATAGATATAGTTGTGTTCATGGTGGTTGTAGATTAAAGATTCAGGCAGGCATAATAACAAAATTCTGTATTATCCATCATATTTATTTTCAATTATTTTTTTGTTATTGCTGGTTCAGATAATTTATGCGGCTGATGTAGATGAGGGTGTCGAGTTTGAGCTCGATAACTTTACAGTAATCATGAAGAATAATTATTCTTCTATAGACACCATTTGGGTAACTTCCAATGAGCTTATTTTTGACAACACAACTGTGAACTTTTCTATTTCTATTGTACCCGACAATTCCAGGATAAATGTGTCTTTGTATGGCCTTGATATGTTGCATAGTCTTGAAAAAATAAATCTGACTGCAATAAACAACTCTGTGAACACTCAAGGGAATATAACCTTAGGGGTATTTCCGACAGGGGATAATGTGCATGTCTATCATGACGGTGTTGAGAACACTACCGTATCGCCCCTTGATGTCAATGCGACAGGATATATTGATTTTACATGGGATTTCCCGGGAATCAGAAACTTTGAGTTCCGCGTAAACCCCGAAATATATTTTGTCGACCCAACACCTGATGACAATGAGTATGTAAATGATGATTATACATACATCAACGTCACAGCAACTGACGCAAACAACCTCACATCCTTCATCGACTGGAACAACTCTTTGGCTGGGTGGTGGAGGTTCAATGAAGAAATGGGAGAGAACGAGACATTCTTTAGGGATTGGTCGAGTTATGGGAACAATGGAACCAACAACTCAAACCCAACATATACGACAGGTAAGTTCGGGAAAGCACTCCAATTTGACGGGTCGGATGATTACATTGATGTTGGTGATGTTGGAACCGGAGTTAAAACCGTAAGTTTTTGGATCAAGGCTGATTCAACCACAGAAAAAATAATGGAATTATCTCCTTGGGCTTGCGGCAATGATATGGTTATTAACCATGTCGCAGGCGATGTAGCTCCTGTTACAAAATCAGCCACTTATGGAACTGTAGTTTCCTCCCTATCAGGAGCCAGTAAATGCTGGATAACCCAAAACCTTGGCGCTGACAATCAGGCAAGTTCAGCTGACGATGCTGCCAATGCCTCTGCCGGATGGTATTGGCAGTTTAACCGTAAGCAGGGATATAAGCATGATGGTACAACTCGCACACCAAGTAGTGCTTGGGATGACTCGGGCGACAATACTTACACTGGTTGGGATCCAAACAAAGACCCCTGCACCTTATTGCTTGGCACAGGCTGGCACCTGCCTACTAGTACTGAATTGACTAATGCCGATGCAAATGGCCAAGTTGGAGGGTGGGATGATTATAACGAGACTTATGATGATGTCTTAAAGCTCCATGCTTCCGGCTACCTCGCCTACGCAGATAGCGCGCTGACCTACAGAGGCCACGCCGGCGACTACTGGAGCAGAACACAGTACAGCAGTGCCGACGGGTACGACCTGTACATCTACAGTGGCGGCAGCGATATGTTCTGGTACAATAAGGCTGCCGGCTTGACTGTGCGCTGCCTCAATGATGACCTCGAAGGTGAAGGAACTTCTATTGAAGTATCCGCTGGAACGATTACAGCAAATGGATTTACCGCTCCGACTATTTATGTCGACGGAGCCATTTCTTCAACAATAGACACCGGCTGGCATCATGTTGTAATCACCACAGATACCGGAATTAATGCCTCTGATTTAACAATTGGGAAAGCAACCACATTTTTCGACGGCACAATCGACGAAGTCCGTATCTGGAACCGTGCTTTGTCTGCAGAAGAAATCAACGCCTCCTACAACGCAGGACTTTACAGACTTGAAATTAATTTCACTGAATTAGAAGAAGGAACATACACATACACAGCCTACGCACAGGACTTGGCAGGGAATGTCAACAGTACAGAGACAAGGACAGTCACAATTGATACCATCAATCCAGACATATACTACACCCCACCAACGCCGGATGACAACGAATACATAAATGATGATTATACATACATCAATGTCACAGCAACAGACGCGAACAATATAACATCCTTCATTGACTGGAACAATTCCCTTGTCGGTTGGTGGAGGTTCAACAACGAGACCGGTGAGAACGAGACATTATTTCGCGACTGGTCAAGTTGGGGGAACAACGGAAGCTGTTTGGGAACAACATACCCAAACTACACGACAGGGAAGTTCGGGAAAGGAATGGTGTTTGACGGGTCGGATGATTACATTGATGTTGGGAATATTGGCGCCGGAGTTAAAACCATAAGTTTTTGGATTAAAGCTGATTCAACCACAGAAAAAATAATGGGATTCACTTCTTGGGCTTGCGGCGATGCCTTTACCTATGGTGGCCAAACATACAACACCGTCTTAATCGGAACCCAGTGTTGGATGCAGGAAAATCTGGATTATGACGACGGCTGCACAAGTATAGCCTGGTCTGACTCTGATGTTGGAGCATGCTCTTATTATTCAGGAGGACCGTATACTAATGAAGGCCTGCTCTATCAGTGGTCTGCGGCAATGGACGGCGCTACCACAGCAGGGGCTCAGGGCCTATGCCCTGTAGGCTGGCATATACCAACAGATGCGGAGCAGCATACTTTAGATGACCTATATGATAGTGGAACCTGCAACCCTGCTAGAGAAGCATGGGGATGCGATCCCGCGGGAACTCACTTATCTACCCTTACTCTTAATGGCGATAATTCCAGCGGCTTCACCGCTCTTTTAGTCGGCTACCGCAGCCCTGACGGCCCTTTTTACAGTCGGGGTTCGTACACAAGCTTCTGGGCGTCGTCGGAGTCTGATACATATGCTTGGGCTCGTTTCTTGTACTCAGACGATTCTAAGGTTCGTCGCTACACTTTCAGTACAGCATTCGGCTTTAGTGTCCGCTGCCTTAATGATAATCTGGGGGATGGAGAAAATTCTATTGAAGCATCTGCCGGAACGATTACGGCAAATGGATTTACCGCTCCGGCTATTTATGTTGATGGGAACATTTCTTCAACAATAGGCACTGGCTGGCATCATGTTGTAATCACCACAGATACAGGAATTAATGTCTCTAATTTAACAATCGGAAAAGCAACCACATTTTTTGATGGCACAATAGATGAAGTCCGTATATACAACCGCGCCCTCAGCCCTGAAGAGATCAACGCCTCCTACAACACAGGACTGCATAGATTATACCACAACTTCATTGACTTAGAAGACGGCACATACACCTACACAGCCTATGCACAGGACTTGGCTGGAAATGTGAATGAAACAACAAGAACCCTGACAATAGACACAACCCCGCCTGCAACCTCAATAGAGTCCCCTGAAAACATATCCTATAACACAGATACCCTCTGGTTCAACGCCACAGCGGAAGATGCAGAGAC
Source organism: archaeon (assembly GCA_030594585.1). Taxonomy (GTDB): domain Archaea; phylum EX4484-52; class EX4484-52; order EX4484-52; family B79-G9; genus GLR112. The sequence continues at coordinate 10,163 of JAUVEX010000017.1, forward strand.
TTATGTAGACTGGTGCGGCTACACTTTTGACCACGCGACAAGGCCTGCGTGGTCAGCATCATGGCAGTACCGCAAGAAGATAACTGTAAACAACACAGGAAACTCAAACAACATTACGGATTATCAGGTTCTTGTAAATCTGTCTACAGATAATTTTGATTTTTCTTTGGCAAATTCTGATGGAAATGACACAAGATTCACATGGCTGAACGGAACAACAGAGCAGAACATATCTTTCTGGATAGAGTCATGGAACTCAACAACAGAGGAAGCACTTGTCTGGGTAAAAGTGCCGTATGTCGCACCGAATTCAAATAGCTATATCTACATGTATTACGGGAATGCGGGTGCAGGCACAGAGAGCAATGGGGCTGCGACTTTTGAGTTCTTTGATGATTTTGAAACCGGTGATATGGCGGGGTGGACTTCTGCTAATTATGCGGCTTCTGGTACTAATCCCTACAGTGGCAGTTATTCAGCATATTCTACCGCTCATGTTGATGGCGGTACAGGAAATACAGAAGGTAATTTATATTTATATCAATCTATAGACTTAACTGATGTTGATTCTATAAATTTTTATTATTATCATGACGTTAATTTTATTGGTGGTGCTTTTTTAAGTTCTACGGTTTATTGTGATATTGACAGGGACGATAATTATGAATGGTCCACCACATCGGAAGCGTCATATACTTATATTGAAGTTAATACCTCGGAAATATCAGGCGTTCATGATATAGAATTTGGTTCTTATTTTGCATGGAATCAATGTGAATTTTATGTGTATTATCATTTTGATGATATATTGGGGCGCAAATACACCTCTCCCGAACCGAACACAATCGTCGGCACATACACCACACTGTCAAACGACACAACAACGCACTTCTACGCATCAGACTCTTTGGCAGACGGCTCATACTTGGCAACATTCCACTGCAACGACAGTGCAGGGAATATCAATACAACAAGTGCAGTATATTTTACAGTTGACACAACAGCACCTGTTATAGAATTTGTCCCACCCACAGACACAGACAACGACTATGTCAACAGGAACTATTCTTATGTCAACATCTCAGTCTCCGACACATTAAGCCCGGACAATCTCACAGCTTTCATAGACTGGAACAACTCTTTGGTTGGGTGGTGGAGGTTTAACGAGGAAACGGGTGAGAACATCACTTTCTTCCGCGATTGGTCAAGTTATGGGAATAACGGTACGAATAGTTCTAACCCTACATATGTGACTGGAAAATTCGGTTCTGCTTTGGAGTTTGACGGGGTGGATGATTATGTTAATGCTGGAAATAGTACAAGTTTAGTAATAATTAATGCAATTACCATAGAAGCATGGGTTTATGAGAGCGTATCAGGTAATTCACGATTTGATAAAATTGTATCTAAAGGGAACAATACGGTTCAAAGTTATGAAATATATTCTGGGTCTTCGACTGGAAAATATGCATTTCAAATTGATAACGGTTCACTACAAGTATTTGCCACCACAACTTCAACTATTCCCAATCAATGGGTACATTTATCTGGTACTTATGATGGTAGCATAATGAAGTTTTATATTAATGGCGTACAAGATGCTACAACAAAAAATGTTACTGGAAATATTGTAGCTTTAGAGAATGATTTATTATTTGGATATAGAAACGGGGCTATTGCAGATCAAAAGTTCAATGGTTTTATTGATAATGTATTAATTTTTAACCGCGCCCTTTCCTCCGAAGAAATCAACGCCTCCTACAACGCCGGATTATACAGGTTGTACCACAACTTCACAGACCTCGCCGACGGCACCTACACCTACACTGCCTACGCACAGGACCTGGCAGGGAATGTAAACAGCACAGAGACGAGGAATATTACAATCAGCACAGGCCTTCAATGCGGAACCCTATCAACACCAAATACAGTTTATACTCTGACATCAAACATATCCTCTGACGGCACCTGCTTTACAATAGGCGCAGATAACATAACTATTGACGGGAATGGATATACCCTTACATATTCACAGACATCTGAAGGTTATGCAATACTCAATAGTTTTTATTATGGCCCCGGAACCTACAATAATCTTACAATAAAAAATCTTAATATTGTAGA
>JAUVEX010000076.1 GCA_030594585.1 archaeon
GCAGACCATGTTGCCTTTATTGCCCGGCTCATCTTTTTTGCGCCGGTATTCTGGCCTACAAAAGTGATCGTTGCAGAAGCTATTCCGAAAATCATCATAAATGCAATAGAATCAATGCGAAAAGCAAGACCGTATGAAGCAATTGCATTAGGCCCAAAAACAGAAACAATGCGAAGCATGAAAAGCATAGACACAGACATAGCGATATTTGAAAGGGATGCAGGTATTCCGACAGTAAATATTTTTTTGATCACGGTGGTGTTTGGCATCAGGTGCTTTATTTTAAGAGGAATCAAATTTTGCCCAAAAAGAAGGTAAGAAAATACATATGCGAAAGCCACAAATCGGGCAATAACCGTTGCCCATGCAGCACCCGGAACACCCATTGCCTGTATGGGCCCGAAACCGAAAATTAAAATCCAGTCAAGAACAATATTAAGTGTTGTTGCAAGTATCATTGTTTTCATCGGAGTTTTCATATCTCCCAAACCCCTAAATATGGAGTTTGAGGCAAAAGCCAAAAACATGAAAAGTATCCCGATATATATTGGGTACATATAAGATAGTATAATCGGAACAAGTGTTTCTCCGGCACCAATTGCATAAAAAAGGGGTTTTGTAAAAATAAAACCCAAAACCGCAAAAGAGACACCCATAACAAACGAAAGCAAAAGCGACTGCTCTGCTGCATGTCCGGCGTCGTCTTTTTTATTGGCGCCTATATTTTTAGAAACTAATGCCACAGTGCCTATGCTTATTCCACCTGCAAGTGCAATAAATAAAAATATTATGGGGAAAGTCATACTTACCGCAGCAAGCGCGTCGGGTCCAATCCTGCCGACAAAAATGGTGTCAATGATGTTGAAACTGGTCTGCATTAAAAGGCCGATTGTCATAGGCCATGAAAGCTTAAGAAGCGTTTTTGTGATATTTCCATTGATAATGTCTGGTTTTGTCATAGTCTAAAATAAAGAATGCCGTGTTTTATAAAGAATATACTATTATTTTTTTAACTTACGTAAGAATTTAATATGCTCTGGCTAAATTTTATCTTTTTTAGGATAGCTTCCACTATCATTGAAAAAAAGTAAGAAAGAAAAAAAGAAAAAATTAAAGAATTATTCTGTGTTTTTGTCTTCAGTTTCTTCATCTGTTTCTTCAGCAGGTGCTTCCGCTGCAGGTTCGCTTCCTTTAGGGACAACATTCTTTGCCTGTTTTCCCCGGTCTGTCTGTGCCGGTTCAAAAGAAACTGCATCGTTTTCATTTAGTGTTGTTCCTTCTGCCATTGCTGAGTGATGCACGAAGTAATCTTCGCCGTCGTCACCCTGTACGAATCCGTATCCTTTTTCGCTGTTAAACCACTTTACTGTTCCATCCATTTACATCCTACTCCAAAATTATACAAAGAAGAAGATTATGATACTTTTACTCGCTCTCTACTTCCAGTGCTTGGTATATCGTCCATTTAGGACAATATCTTAAAAAATATATCGTATTCTTTTTAAACCTTTTGATTTTGCCGGCTTTTTGCAGCTTTAGGCTTAAAAACAAATTATCGCCTGTATGGTCGTCCCCCACCTTGTCGGCGGGGTCTTGCAGGCCCTCTATTGTTTCTTGGGCCTCTGGGTGCATCTTTGACTTTTATCATCACGCGCTCAATTTTTGGGACTTCTACCCTTTCAACATCAAGCGAGCGGTCAGTCAATACCCTTCTGAAATTTTCATAATCCCTGCTTGTAAGTATTGTTATTGCAAGACCTTCCTCGCCCGCTCTTGCTGTTCTTCCAATCCTGTGGATATATGTATTGCTTTCCTTAGGGCTGTCATAATTATAGACATGGGATACTCCTTTTATATCAAGACCCCTTGCAGCCACATCAGTGCATACAAGAACAAATTCAGCTTTTTCTGAATTGAATTGCTTCATTATTTTGGTTCTCTTGTCTTGTGTAAGCCCTCCATGAATTGCAAGTGCTTTGATTCCTGAAGCTTTAAGGTTTTTGGCGACAAAATCAGTATTTCTCTGCGTGTTGCAGAAAACCATTGAAAGCCATGCTTTTTCGTTTTTAATCAGGTGTACAAGAAACGAGAATTTCATCTTGTCATCTACATCATAGTAAATCTGTGTTAATTTAGATGCATCTACATAGGATTCTACGGAAACAGACACCGGATTTTTCATGTATTTTCGTGAAAGGTGCTGTATCTCGCCCGTGAGTGTTGCAGAAAATAAAAGTGTCTGTCTGTCATTAGGGCATGCGCGCATTATCTTTTCTACATCCCGAATAAAACCCATATCAAGCATCCTGTCTGCTTCATCTAAAACAAGTGTCTTAACGCGTTTAAGATTTATTGTATTTCTTGAGATGTGGTCCAAAACCCTTCCCGGGGTTCCAACAACAATGTCCGTAGTTTTTAATCTTTCAATTTGAGGACCTATTGAGACACCGCCATATACTGATGTTATTTTTAATGGCGAATGTTTTGAGAATAGTCTCATAGATTCTGAAACCTGTTCTGCAAGTTCGCGCGTAGGGGTCAATATCAATGCCTGTATGCCTACACCTTTTTTTGAGCATTGTATTATGCCCGAACCAAATGCTAAAGTTTTTCCAGACCCTGTTGCAGATCCGGCCATAACATCTTTTCCTTGAAGAACTAAAGGTATTGTTTTTTTCTGTATTTCTGTAGGCTCTTCAAACCTTTCTTCTTTTATTACTCTTAAGACGGCATCGTCGATGCCTAGTTTTTTAAATTGTTCCATAATTTATCACATTTTTATATTTTTTATTAAGAAACAGTTTTTGAACATAATCAATCATGCTGTTTGTTTTAAAGCCATGATTTTAACTAAGAATAGTTTATTCTTGCGTATATTTTTGTCCATGATGAAAGCCCTAATAAAAGCTTTATTTTATTTTTGGATAAAATAAGCAAGTTTTTTTAAAAATTTTAAAGAAACCGGTTTATTAAGACTTTTTAGCTAACTGTTCTTCTTTCATGAGAATATGTGCAGTGGGTTTTATAAAGATGATGGCTGGTCGTTGAAAGGGAATTTAGCACTAAAAAAGTGTCTTGTTATCGTTTTAGCGCATATTTTATGAAAATGAATTAAAAACATCCATCCAAATGCATTTATAAAGTTTGCCGGTTAAATAGTAAATAATGTATAGGTGCGGTTCGAATTCTAAATATAAAATAAGTGAGAATAGCTCATATAACTTAGTTAAACAAAAAAGGTGAAAAAATGGCTTTTAACGACAGGGGTCGAAGAGACGGCGGCGCTCCAAGAGAGATGCACAAAGCAATTTGCGCTGATTGTAAACAAGAAACAGAAGTGCCTTTCGTACCAAAGGAAGGAAGACCCGTATACTGTAGAGACTGTTATCAGAAACACAGAAAATTCTAAATTGATGTTCAACAGTTAACTAATTCATGCGAAGAAACCTTTTCTTCGCGTTTTTTTCTTTTTTATTTTATTCCGCGCATTATTATTGCTTTAGTGAAATCATACGGAATTTGCACCCCATAAAAAGAAGACAGATGCAAATATATTCGTAAAAACACATAATTCTATATATTTATAAAGATATTTAACAAAATACTTCAAAGTATTTGATATTTTCTATTTCTAACTTCGGAATAAAATGGGAATGAATCATATAACTAGTTAAACAAAAAGGTGAAATCATGGCTTTTAACGACAGAGGACGAGACAACAACAGAGGTGGAAGAGACTTTGGCGCTCCAAGAGAGATGCACAAAGCAATTTGCGCTGACTGTAAACAAGAAACAGAAGTGCCTTTCAAACCAGCAGGAGACAGACCAGTTTACTGCAGAGATTGTTATCAAAAACACAAAAAATTCTAAATTGATTTTCAACAGTTAACTAATCCGTGCGAAGATTTTTTCTTCGCGTTTTTTTCTTTTTTATTTACTTTAAAGTAGTCTACATTGCAAAGATTTATAAAAATCATAATTCCTCATCAAATACATGGCTATTTCACTGGAAAATTTAGAAACAACAATGAACGACGCAAAACAGATGGAAGTTCAGGGAAATTACAAAGAAGCAGACACGACCCTTACAACTGCAATAAATCAAACCAAAGAAACACAACAATTATCTAAATTACACAACCAAAGGGGCGTTGTAAAAAGGATGTTGGGGGAATATGATGCTTCTTTTGAAGATTATATCTGGGCGCTTAACTATTCAAAACGCATTAATGATAAGCCGCAGGAAGCATTAGCCCACATAAATATGGCAGACATTTATCGGGTTGCAAAAAGCGATTTTAAAAACGCGCATATTTCTTTAAAAAAGGCCATAAAAACAATACACGATGGCAAGTTCGATAGAGGTTTGCTTCACATAAAAGCAGTTGACCAGAAAGGTCTTGTCTTTATCGCAGAAACTAAGTTTGATGAGGCAATAGGTGCATACAGGGAAGCAAAAGAAATCTGCGAACCTCTTTATAATAAAAATCCTGAAAATAGCAACATTGCAAAAAGATTTGCCGAGGTTCTTCAGCACTTGGGCGGCGCATATTTCCAGAAAATGAATGTGACAGAAAAAGAGAAAATGTCAGAAATGAATGAAAATAAAACTGTGGCGTTCGAATTAC
>JAUVEX010000051.1 GCA_030594585.1 archaeon
GTCAACAATTACGCCTACTTTTTCAAAGATGTCTTCGCATACATGACAGGTTTTTTTCTTAGAATCTTTTATTTTGGCATGCCGGAACTTAAAATCATGAAAATTGCTTTTATCTATTTTCTTGTCTTCCTTTAATTCCTGCTCAAATGCAAGTGCTCTTCTTAAGGTTTCGCCCCGCTCCTTGTTGCTAAACCCGGTCAAAAGCTGTGCGAACTGGCGGCCCAGGCAATTGTCGCACACATAGCCTGTGCTAAGCACAATTCTTGCTTTGTCAAGAACGCCTGTTTTTTTTACCATAGTAATTCATACTTCTGCTAGCTTTTTAAAATATCGCTGTATTTGCGGAATTTTTGCACTGTTGCGTAAGTAAAGGTTTTTAAGTGTTTGGGGGTTATTGTTTTTTGTGATTTTTATGAAAGGGAATATTTCTTCTGGTGATGTAGTGTATGACGGCCTTACTGACGCGCAATCAAAACTCTATTATACCATCAATCACTTATTTAGCGATGGCTTTACAAGCATACCTGATTTAACAAAAGCACATCTAAACGGCCAGAATCCCATACCTGAAATTATAACTAATGTGGCATCAACGGTTAAGGACTTAGTGGGCCTTGGTTATCTTACAGAAACACAACAACCGCAGGGAACTTTTTATCGACCAAACCATAATGGCGATGCGGCAACGCCGGCAAAAAAGCAACCCTTATATCTGCCGCCAACTACTAGCCTAATTGTACCTGATGATGGGCATACTGTTAAGGTCACTGCTGGCAATCTAAACAAATATGTTATACATAGTGCCATAGATTCCAATTCTCGTGCAGTTGTAAAGCTGCGAAAAAAAAATTCTCGTGGAAGATCAATAGAGCTTGTTTTATGTGAAAAACAAAACGGACAATGGCAACCAACTAGAGACACTCTTGAAATTTATAATTCTATGATAGCTGGCAATCTTGAAAACATACCAAGAAAGTTTTTGAAAACCAAAAAAAATGGCGGCGGGCTTAATGAACGAGGGAAAACATTAAAAGATTTTTTTGAAACAAGCGAAGATGCGTCAATTGTGGCGTACAGGCGCATTTTAGATATGCCTATTGAAGAAACACACACAGACGAAACTATTTCCGATGCAGAACCACCCAAGACTATTCGTCGCCCAACGAACAGACCAGACAACAAAAAGCGTTCAATAATTGCAATTCAAACAGGCGGCATCATAGAGATAGCAAGCGAAACTGATGAACAGCAATCAATAAAAAAAGAAACACCACCAACAATTGCAAAAGAAACACCGAAAGAGCCACCTGTCACTGAAAAATACGAGCCTCTTGACACTTGCCCTGAAAAAGTTCTGCGAAAGATATGTGTATTGCAAGAAGTAATGGATGTGTATTTCATACCTTATCTGACCTCCAAAATTACTAATGAGCATAAGGCTTCTAAGCCATCTATGAACAAAGTTAAAGACGCAATCAATGTTTTAATAGAATACGAATTGATTGAAAGAATGCGAAAAGACAACAGCCTCATTTACCGGCTAACTTCTGAGGGAAAGGATTACTTAGATGGTAAACCTATACAAAAAAAACAAAGAACCGTTGAACATTCACCCATATTCACGAAACCGCAGGAACCTGCTGAAAAAGAACCGAAAAGCATAGAAGAAGCAGGCCCTAAAAAAGAATCACCCATAAAAATGCTGGACGATTCAATCTTTAAAGAAATAATAAATGACTTCAAAAAGCTTGACAACACAGTAGAAGAAACCCGTTATTCCAAGCATACCGTTGGCAGGCAAAGAGAACAAAAAGAAAAACTGGTTGATCGGGGAGGGTATTTGGTTAAACTCAGAAAACCCACACCAAAAAAAGCCCCTCAAATAACAGGCACTTTGATGTATACAACACAAGACGCGCCAGATGGATTTACAGGTGCGATTTATATACGAACCGACGAAGAAAATATTTTCTGCTTAGGATATGTAACTGAAGAAACAGGCGATATTAGACCTTCTATTGAACCCTCTATTGAAACTGTCTATGCCAGAATCTCGGGCGCCAAAAATAGGCAGAAAATCAGCAAAAAACATGAATATCCATTCCTCCAGGAATTATTTGAAGAACAGCTCAAAATAAATTCAACGATTTCAGAAAAAATAGCAAAAGACATTGTTTATACACAAAAATACAGGAACTTAAGGTCTATTATAACCCGAAACAAAGACCTGACAGAAAATGACGGCGAACAATTTTTTGAGACTGCTGAAGCGCTTTTCAACAGAAAAAATATAGCAATCCCTGTTAATGGCGACTCTTCAGAAGTTATTGAATTAGCCCCAAACACAGTGTCTTACCGCAACATATCAGCCACTATTGACGATAAATTTAAGGGAAAAGAACATGTTTCTGGCAGCAAAAAGCATCACAAGCATGAAATTCTGAACCACAACAGCCAAAGAGAATTAAAAAAACGGGCACGACAAAAGAAAAATGAAATGAATCAAACAAACTGAGTGTATTAGCATCATTTCTGGAAAAACATCTCAACAACATCCTTGTCTTTTAAGACATGGTCGCCGCCAAGCTTCTGGCCTTCAAATTTTGCGCTTTTTCCTGTGACTTTGGCATAAATCAAATACTTGGCGAATTCTTTATGTATCTTTTTTGCAACATCATGTATTGTTGAGCCTTTTTTGATTATCAACGGCTCTTTAAAATCAGTTTCTTTCCCAGGCTGTTTCATGTATATACGAAGAAGCCCAATTTTGTAAAAAAGGTCTTTTTTAAACTCATCAAGATTCTGGTTTTTTTCCGCAGAAATCATGATTACAGGTTCCCTTATTTTCGAAAGAATTAAATCTTTTTCATCTTTTGACACAAGGTCAGTTTTATTTAGAAGAACAATCATAGGCACATATATCCTGTTTTTAGACACCGCGTCAATAAGCCTTTCAACTGAAAGTTTTTCTCTTAATATTACATCCGCATTTATTATTCCTGATTCCGTTAATATGCCTTTTATTGTCTCTCGAGAAAGCTCTTGTTTTGCAATTGAACGAAGAATAATCCCGCCGCGGTCTTTCTTTTTAATTGTAACATCGGGCGGGCTTTGGTTTAGCCTCAAGCCAATCTTGTAAAGTTCCTTTTTAAGAATTTCAAGTGCATGCGGTCGTTTTACATCAATCATGATAATAACAACATCAGCTATTCTTGAAACTGAAAGAATCTCGCGGCCGCGGCCTTTTCCGGCTGCTGCATTCTCAATTATTCCCGGAATGTCTAATACCTGTATCTTTGCCCCGCCGTAATCAAGAACCCCGGGAACTACAGTAAGCGTTGTAAATTCATAAGACCCGACTCTCGATTCAGCGTTTGTGATTTTGTTTAAAAGCGTTGATTTGCCAACAGATGGAAACCCTACAAAAACGCAAGACGCATCACCTGTCTTTTTCACAGAATATCCATGCTCAGATGTGCCTGACTTCTTTGACTTTTCCAAGTCCTTCTGCTCTTCAAATTTCGCAAGCTTTGCTTTTAAGCGCCCCAAATGGCCCTGTGTTGCCTTGTTTGACGGGGTCTTTGCAATCTCGTCTATTACATCCTGTATTTTCTCATCAATTGAGGACATAGGTTACATTTAGGCACAATAGGTTTTATAATCTTCTCTTATTTAATGCCTGTTTTTCACCAAGAATCAGCTTTATTGCATTGTATTTGGCATCAGCCATAATTTTAGCTTCAGGCATTAGTTTGTCCCAGCAAGATTCATATTTTCTAGACAAAGTATGTTTTGTTTCATCTATGCTTTCGCCCCGAACAGCACAGCTGTGCGCTAATGCAAGAAAATTGTCAAAATGAGAAAGTGCGTCGGCACTCGCCACAATTTTTGCTTCTTTTGTTTTTGGAGGATAATTTTTATCTGTTGAGTGCGTCAGGATGCAGTGCTTGACTTTTTCTATTGTTTCAGAAGGATAATTCATATTTTTAAGTATTTCTTCTGCTCTTTTTGCGCCCGTAATATGATGGTTTTCTCTTTTTCCTTCAAGCTTTTCTATGTCATGAAGCCATGCCGCAAGCTCTACAACTTCCTTGTCCGCCCCAAGTTTTTCTGCAAGTTCTACAGAGTATTTGACAACTAATTCTATGTGTGATTTCCATATCCACCCGTTCTTCTCGCACAACGCAAGAATCATATTTTTTATTTCATCAATATAGACCATGTATTATTTTATAGCGCAAAAGGTTTTTATATGATTCTAATAAATATGTTTTATGTCATCGGATGAAATAATCGCAGGGAATTTGAAACTCAATTGGGTCTCGCCGCCGCCAAAAATGTTTGTCAAAGGAAAACACTACAGCGACCCGCCAATACAGATTGGCAGCATGAAATACAAATTCGTCAAGCTTGAGCCGAAAGTTCATGCAGGAAAACACAACCATAAAGGCCAGAACATGCAGGAATGGCACCAGATAATCTCCGGAACCGGTTGGTGTGTAATCTACAATAATGACGGCTCAATAAAAGAAAAAATACAATTAGAACCCGGAAAATTCTCACCAATGTTTGATTCTGATTCTCCAGACCATGAATTCATTAATGACGATAAAGAACCAATGATTTATCTGGCTATTGAGCGATTCTTATGAAAAGATATCTAAACTGCACCGTAAAGAAAGAAATTTAAAACAACCTGAGAACTAGTTTGCAGGTAATGGTTATGAAACAATATACTATTTATGAAATAGGAAAGCGCCTTGAAAGTATTATGCCCGAAACTAAGGGAAAGTGGTATCTTGCCAGCGCAACGCCGGATGAACATATACTGCGTTATGCTTTTTTAACCCCTGAGATGCTAAAAGATACAAAAAGATTAGGAAACTCGATATCGCACACTATAGATTTACTATATTGCTTGAACACAATTCCTCGCTCCAGCTATTTGACTGCAACAACAGACGCACTTTTTTCACAAATGAACCATTGTTTTGTACCTCATGATGGAAAAGTAGTAGAACTTGAAAACGAAGATGGCATTCCTGAATATTTAAATGGCATATTAAACGAATTAGACATTAAAATAACAAAAATAGAAAAAGGACAAATAATATCTGCGTTAATGTCTACAGATAATATGCCGGCATATTATATAGACCCGTTATAGACCCGTTAAAAAACTAAACTGTTTTAAGCCCACATAGAAAGCAAAATATACTTTAGATTTCTTTTGGGCAACACATACTTGATTCAGATTCTATATTTTGCAATGCAAAATACATAACTTTATTTAACAAGAAAGCACAAATATTTTTGGTTCCATGAAAAAATCCAAAAAGCGCATTAAAAAAAGCGTTCCTGAAGAAAAAAAAGAAGGCAAACCTAAAAAAACAAAAAAACAACTAAAAGACAGTCCAAAAAAGAACAAACCCGATAAAAAGGATTCAAACCAAGCCAAAAAACCTAAAAAAAATAACAAGGCATATTTTTTAGCAGCCATTATCATTATATCTATAATCGCAATTATTATCTCAATGTATTTGCATACACCCCAAAATACAATAGAAAAACACACACTTACGCCGCAAGAAATTGAACTTCTTTCCACAAAATGCAACAACTATATTGATTCTTTGGAATACAACAAAAGCATTGAATGTTTTGAAGAGCTTATATCAGCAACTTCGGTTAGTGCAACCACAAGGTACAATTATGCAATAGCCCTTGAAAAAACAAATAATACAAGCGAAGCAGAAAAGCAATACATAAAAGCAATTGAAATAGATGGCAAGTACACAAAGGCAAGAAATAATCTTGGCATCCTCCTCCAAAAGTCCGGGCGCCTTAATGAATCTAAAATTGAGTTTGAAAACGCGCTTAAAATAGATGGTAATGACACAATAGTTCTTCTTAATTACGCGAATCTTCTTGCAGAATTAGGTGACAAAAAAAATGCAGAGGATGCTTTTCGAAAAGTATTGCTTATTGATCCTGAAAACAAAGGCGCATACCATAATTTTGCGCAGTTTCTTTATAATGAAGGCCGTTATGTAGAAGCAAAAGACATTCTTGAAAAAACATATTAAGCCCACATATTAAGCAAAAGATCTTTCGGGTTGCGTGTGTGGTATATCATGCATTTTTTTCGTGCAAGCAAAACTGTATTAATGCCGCACGCCCCAAGAGATAGTGTGCTTATGATTGTTGTCCCCGAAACAGCAACAGAGGAAGTTTGTCTGGCAAGAACAAGCCCTGCACGATCTGCAAGTATTTTTTCAGTTACATTGTTTTGAGTATCATAAATTTCTGCAAGAAGGTCTCCCTTGTTTACAATTTTTCCTATATCGGTTTTAGGATAAAATATCCCTGTACTGTTGGCGGTTATATTATTCCTTTCGTTCATAATGTACTGGTCTTTAAGAACGCATGCCCGCCCATCTAAAATCCCCAAATATTTTGCGATATTGGTTACGCCGAAAATGCCGCTTTTAATAAAAAAGTTGTCAAGCTTATTGCCCTCGCCGATTTCAACTGCAATTGTCGGCACCTTAAATGCCTTGGACTCTATAGCAAGCGCACCTTCCACAGGCTCACGAATCCATGATATCATGGTCCCGAAAAGTTTTGACAGTTCTTTTACTTTTTTTGTTTCATCTAAAACCATTCTTGTATGCGGAAGCAAAATCCTTCCGTTCGGCCCTGTATGCAAATCTATACCGTATTCGCTTTTTTTAACTATTTTTTCAGTAATCTCATATGCGATTTTATCCGTTATTGTGCCTTCAGGATCTCCTGGAAAACACCTGTTTAAGTCTTTGTTGTCATGTATAGTTTGTCTTTGTTTTGCGGCAAAAGCAATAGGATTTGCAACAGGAACAAGTGTTACTTTCCCGCTTGTTATGTTTTTTGAGAAATAGCTTTTAAGCTGTTTTATCACTTCAACGCCTGTAAGCTCATCACCATGCAACCCTGCAAGAACAAAAAGCGCAGGCCC
>JAUVEX010000117.1 GCA_030594585.1 archaeon
GTCAAAAAGAAAGACGGCTGTGACTGCATCTCTTCCGATGAATGTTATGATGGCGCATGTATCGGCATGTCTTACTGCGCAAACCTTGCCCCGCCTGAAATAGATTTTGACTTTACAGGATCCGGCGATACTTTTGAAATACCTTTGGGAAAAACAAGAACCCTTTTAATAAAACTGAAAAATCCGCTTGGTATGCCTGATTCAATAGAGCTTAGCATTTACGGGAATCCAATTAGCATAAAATACTGGTCCTATTTTGAAGGCCAGAAATACAAAGACAGGACAAAAAAGATAGTGCATTTAGGCCCGCGCTCAGAAATATCTGTTCCTCTAAATGTTTTGGGCGGAAAAGTCGGGCAATACATGCTGCGCGTTGAGGCAAAATCAATTACAAACAGCCAGAAAGCATCAAAAGATACACAAGTGTCAGTTATTTCTGTTGACAAAAACGGTTATGCGACAACTACCCCCGGGCTTGGTGTTGTGGGTTTGATAGCGCTGATACTGGTGGCTGCATTAATTAGCTCTAAAGAAAAAAATCATTAAAAATTATTCAATAACAACTCTGCATGAAAGCGGCATTTTCATGCTTGCTCGTCTCATAGCTTCTTTTGCATCCTTTATATTTTCTTTGTTTATGCGGATGCTTATAATTGTGCCGCCTTCTTTCATTCGTGCGGCTCTTCCTTTTGGCCTTCCGAATGGGTGCGCCATTCCCTGATAGAATCGGTCTGCCTGAGCTACTGCAGCTTGTGCGTGCTCCCGTAAAATCTGGTGTGGAAATACATGCACCTTTAAGAAATAATCTTCTGCAGGGATAGTCTTTTTAAGATAAGCATTTGCAGCGACACGGCCAGCTTCAAGAGCGTTGTGCCGTACCTGGACATCCTGCTTTGGAACAAGAGTTACCATGGTGTCGCCTGTGAATTGTTTGTTTCCCATGTTGTACATGCGTATTTTGACACCCGGAACACCTTTAATGAAGTTCTTCTTGTGAACTCTTAAAGCTGTTCTTGTAAATGAGCGTTTTTTTACGCCTCTGTCAACTCGTGCTGGTCGTAATCCCATAGTTATCGTCTTTTTAAATTATATTGATATAGATTGTTTGTAGAAACAACATCTAGATAATATCCCATCATTAACAGATAAGTTTTATAAATGTTATGTTCGTATACGAAAAGTTAATGGCGTTTGTGGTGGTGTTCAATAATCTTCAAGCTTTTCTCCCGAACACTTTTTCTTATTTCATGATGTTTGGCAAATTCTTTTAGTTCTAAATACAGTAAATTTGCTTCTGAAACAAGATTTTCTTTTATTTTTATTTTCGGATTGTTATTTTCTTTTTGTATTTGTTGATAAAATCTATCAATAGTTTCTGATTTGCAGCATTCCAATAACCCAGCGTAGTCCCCTATAGTGTATATGATTGAAGGATCAATATGGTGGTCATTTAGGTATATTGTTGCATCGCGTACAAGTGTTTTGTGATGTTTTTTGCCACAATGCCCGATAGTTTCTACCAAGCCCGTATAATTTCCTGTATTTGTGATAAGCGTTAATTCTTGTTCGTTTAAAATGGCGCGACCCATAAACTTTTCAGTTATGTGGTAGTGTTTTCCGGGAATTGGCACTACAGGCAATGATTGTTGTTTTGTTTCAGAACCCATAATATTCACCAGCATATCGATTAATCAGAAAATATTAGCAATATTTTACATCAAGGAAATTGTCTCGAAATTCAATCACTTCACCCTTAATGTCTTTTTTATCAATAAGCGCCTTTTTCATTAATTCCGCAATCATTTTCATCTCTTCCTCGTTCATACCCATTCTTGTCATTTCCTGGGTTCCGATACGGATTCCGCGCGGGTTTCTCATAGTTTCCGAATTTACAACATCGCCCGGGATGAAATTCTTGTTCAAGATGATATTCATGCTTTCAAGCAATTCCGCAACAGGCTTTCCGCCGCCAAATTGGGAAACATCAACTACAACCTGATGGCTTTGGGTGAACCCTAATTTTTCTGCAACAACCATAAATCCTAACTCATGCATGCTTTGTGCGAGCGTTTTTGCGTTTGTGATTATCTGTTTTGCGTATTTCTCGCCATGGGTTGTCATCTCCTCTAAGGCAACGGCCATTGCAGGCAGTTTGTGCAGATGGTGGTTGCATATGACCTGAGGAAATACAACCGTCTCTATTTTCTCGAAATCATCAGAATTTCCGAAAATCATGCCGCTCTGGGGGCCGGGGAATGTCTTGTGCGTGGATGTTGTAATAAGTTCAGCACCTTCGCGCAGAGGATCCTGAAATCTTTTACCTGCAATAAGCCCCAAAACATGTGCGGCATCATAAATTATGCGCGTGCCGTATGTTTTTGCAAAATCTGCAATTTCTTTTATTGGATGAGGGAACAAGAAAAGCGATGCCCCGAAAAGAAGGACTTTTGGCTGTTTTTCTTCTATTTTCTTTTTTGTGGCATCTACATCTATATTCATCTCATCAATATCAAAAGGGAATGAAAAGTCTTTTATGCCGATAAGGCCGGAGACACCATACCGTGTATGCGATACATGCCCGCCGTTAGGTATTGAGCTTGAGATTATGGTATCCCCGTAATTTGTAAGCGCGCCCAATGCGGAAAGATTGGCGGTAGTGCCGCTTAAAGGCCGCAAGTCAACATATTTCGCATCAAAAAGCTGTTTTGCAAGTTTCTGTGTTAAGTCCTCTATCTGGTCTACATACTGAAGCCCCTGGTAGTGCCTGCCAAATGGCTTTCCCTCAGCATACCTGTGGCCAAGGTCGGAAACATATATTTTATCAACTGCAGGAGAAGTCACATTTTCTGATGCAATAAGATTAATGCACTCTTTTTTTCGCCATTGGTTGTGCTTTTCTGTAAGGGATTCTATTTCATTTATGGC
>JAUVEX010000021.1 GCA_030594585.1 archaeon
CCTAATTCGGATTTATTTTTTGAATATTTGAAAAACACAAAGGATTGTAATTATCCCCCAGAAAACCCAGAAGGGTTTAATAATGCTCAATTCGACAAGAAGTATAAGCAGTAAACATGCTAAAACTAATAATTTCACCCATCCATTAGGAGGAGACCAATAAGATTTTAATTTACTAAATTTCATTTTCGATTTCCTCTAAGAGATAAAAGCAACACATCAAATAATTAAAGACATCATAAATCAAACATTCTCAAAGAATTTAATTGCAAAATTACAGAAATCAATTATGATATTTTTATCCAAATCAAATTCTTTTCTGCTTCCAAGATAATTTTTTGATGTCGGAGTTATCACTTTTCCTTCTTTTAACTCATTATAGGTTATACACTTGATATGCTTTTTTGAGACAACAATAAAATAACAGTTCTCAAAAGGATAGTCTTTAGGCAAATCTTTAAATTTGAATTCTTCACTTTTTCTAAATTTGACCTCAATAAAATAGACATCGCCCTTTTTTTTGTCCTGAATAACAAAATCGGGCATTCTTTTGATATTGTCCGCAACATCACCACGAACCCCTCTTAAAAGTTTCATTACGCCCGGCACAGTATTCTCCATACCGTATCGAAAAACATAATAATCTAAAGACAAAAAAAGTTCTTCAATCAATGTTTCTGCAATTCTTCCTTTTATCATTCCATAGCGGAAATCATTATCCCTTTTAGAAAGACCATTAGTATCATTTGAAAATGTTTTGGGTTTAACGATGTCTTTATTTATCCTCTTTGATTCTTTGAAGTTTTTTTGATGTTCCCTGCATAAAACTTTTCCAAATTTCCCAATAGAATACTTGTATTCTTCTGGTGTGATTGACTCTTTGCAAACAGAACAGAAATAATCCATAATGAATATTATATGGGCGTTTATATAAAGGAATTACTATTTTTAGAACACATTTAATTTTAAAAAATCACCAACCTCTTTTTAATTGTTTTGTTCTAAAATACACACATGAGTTTTACTATTGGTCTTGTGGGAAAGCCTTCAGCTGGCAAATCAACTTTTTTTAAAGCGGCAACGCTTGCAGAAGTTGCTATTGCTTCGTATCCATTTACTACAATAAAGCCGAATGTGGGAACGGGTTATGTTCGTGTTGAATGCGCTGATAAGGACTTTAATACCCAATGCAACCCGAGATTTGGGTTTTGCCTTGACCATGTGCGCTTTGTGCCTGTTGAGATTATTGATGTTGCGGGACTAGTTCCTGGAGCACACGAAGGTAAAGGGCTTGGAAACCAGTTTTTATCGGATTTAAATCAGGCAGATATTTTAATTCATGTAGTGGATGCTTCGGGCTCTACAAACGAGAAAGGGGAAAGCGTCGGGGCTGGAAATCACGACCCTGCAAAAGACATTCGATTTTTAGAAGATGAGATTGACCTATGGTATGCGTCTATTTTGTGGCGAAATTGGAATAAACTTGCAAGAAGCGCCAACATGACCAAAAAAAAGATAGAAGAGGCAATTGCTGAACAATTGTCGGCCATGAAAGTTACTGAGTTTATTGCAAATCATGCTATAATTGATGTCAATCCTAGTGAGTCTGATTCTGAAAAATGGAGTTATGAAGACATAAAGAAAATATCTACGATTTTAAGAAAAAAAACAAAGCCTTTGATAATTGCGTTAAACAAAGCAGACACACCAACTGCTGAAAAAAATATTGAAAAATTGAAAAAAGAATTTCCTGATACTTTTTTTGTTTCCTGTTCTGCTGAAATGGAGTTGGCATTAAGAGAGGCCGCAAAAAAAGAACTTATTTCTTATGTTCCCGGAAATTCCTCATTTGACATAAAAAACGCAGATGGCTTAAACGACAAACAGAAAGCGGCACTTGAATTTATGAAAAAATTCTTAGACGCTAATAAGACAACCGGGGTTCAGCAGGTTCTTGATTCTGCAGTTTTTGAGTTTTTAAAATACATAGCGATATTTCCGGGCGGGATAAACAAGCTTGCAGACAGCAAGGGAAATATTCTTCCGGACTGCTTTTTGATGCCTCCGAATTCAACTGCCAAAGACTTTGCGTATGCGCTTCACACTGATTTCGGAAAGCACTTTCTTTATGCGATGGATGTTCGGAAAAAACAGAGAATCTCAGGCGAGCAGGAACTAAAGCACAGGGATGTTGTTGAGATAATCAGTGCTGCTAAGTGAAATATTTATAAACTTTCTTGTTTCTAAAATAAGACAAAGGTGTATGATGATGCCAGTGGACTTTCAATACTGATTTGGAATACTGAACACATTTCTTTAGGCATCAAATTATTTTTTGACAACTTTTTTGACTTTAGCTTCTGGTTTTTTGGCTGATGCTGAAAAATCAAGTTGTAATTTCTAAATATTGGTTTTTTGGTATTGTGATTATGTTATTCAAAAATATATTTCGGAGGTAAGAAAATGGTGTGTTTGAATGGAAACGGAAGACTGGAAAAAATACGGGATGTTCTGGAAGAACAATATCGGGTAACGGACATGATGTGCAATAGAATGCCTATGGATGTGCTAGTGGTTAAAGACAACGGCTCTGTTGCATATGTTGGGCTTTCGTTTTATGGAAACCCTGAAGTATCCGGGCCTGGAAGTGTTTTGAAAAACGAGGTTGAGCGATTGGTATGGGCGAAATATTAGTGATATATTTACGCCAAAATGCGCAGGATGGGAGGTTGATTGAGATGGGAAATGAAAGATATGGGCTTAGTGGAAAAAGATATACAACAACAAGTGAAATAGACGGAAATCCAATAAATCGTTACATAGATAACGGAAATCCACAACGCGAATTGTGGAAGATACTACACAATACTCATCGAAGTATTGGTCCGTAATCAAACAAAACTTAAAAAGACAGGAACAATAAGATTAATGTGATAACATGAACTTACAGGCGCACGAGGCAAAGCTTCTAAAAAAACTTGAAGATGGTGTTGAAAGAACAGTTACTGAGCTTTCAGACGAACTTGTTATGGATCAGGCAGCAGTTGTAAGAGCATCGCTTACACTAAACAAGGAAGGGCTTGCTGAAACAAAAGAGATTGAAGGTTTTGTAACAAACATAACAGCTGAAGGGAGAAATGCGCTTGATTCCGGGCTTCCTGAAACGCATCTTGTAAATGAGCTTCTAGATAAAGGAAAGGCAATAAAGGATATCACAACCAAAAATGTCGGGGTTGTTTTAGGTGTAGCGAAAAACAAAGGATATGTCACCGTTTCTGGCGGCATGCTTGAGGCCACAGAAAAAGGAAAAGAATCCCTTGGAAAAAAAGAAAAGGAATTATGCATTCTTGAAGATATAAAAAACAACAAAACTGTTGACAGAAAAGACCTTGATGTTTTAAAATCAAGAAAACTTGCGGAATATTCTTTCAGAATTGTAAGAAAAATCAAGGCAACTAAAAAAGGCATTGATTTTGCCAAAAAAACAGATACCAAACAAGAAGTATCCAAGCTTACGCCAACGATGATAAAAAGCGGGAAATGGCGGGATGTGGTTTTAAGAAAATACAATGTGAATGCGCCAGTTGCCAAAGTCTATCCTGGAAAAAGGCATTTCGTAGCTCAGGCAATTGAATCCGTAAGAAAAATATGGCTTGAAATGGGTTTTAAGGAAATGACAGGACCTATGATACAGACTTCTTTCTGGAATTTCGATGCATTGTTTGTCCCGCAGGACCACCCGGCCCGAGAGATGCAGGATACATTCTTTTTGGACTTGACTGCAAAGAAAATAAATAACGGATTTGTCAATTCAATAAAAAAAGCGCATGAAAAAGGCACGGATAATTCGCTCGGCTGGCAGTATAAATGGAGTGAAGAGATGGCAAGAAAAAGTGTGCTTCGGACACATACAACAGTTCTTTCTGCAAGGACTTTATCTCAAATAAAGAAAGGCGAATTGCCTGCAAAATATTTTGCTATTGGCAGGTGTTTTAGAAACGAATCTTTGGACTGGAAACACTTGTTTGAATTTAATCAGGTCGAAGGAATTGTTGTTGATGAAAACGCAAATTTCAGGCATCTTTTAGGATACTTAAAAGAGTTCTTTGGAAAATTAGGTTTTGAAAGGGCTAGATTCAGGCCGGCATATTTCCCATATACTGAAATGTCTTTGGAGATTGAAGTTTATGATAATAGAAGAAAGGGATGGATTGAGCTTGGCGGGGCTGGAATTTTCAGACCGGAAGTTGTGGTGCCTTTGCTTGGAAAAGATGTGCCGGTTCTTGCGTGGGGACCCGGATTTGACCGAATAATTATGGATTATTACAAGATACGCGATATACGCGACTTATACAAAAATGATGTAAAACAGCTTCGCGATATGAAGCAATGGATGCTTGGCTAAGATGAAACTTGAAGGAAAAGTTGCGATTGTAACCGGTGCAAGCAAAGGTATCGGACGAGCAACAGCACTAGAGTTAGCAAAAGAAGGGGCGAATATTGTTGTGAATTACAGGGATAAAAAAACAGATGCTGAAAAAGTGGTTAATGAAATAAAAAAAATAGGCTCTTGCGCGATTGCAATAAAAGCAGATGTTTCAAAAGAAAAAGAAGTTCAGTTGCTTGTTGGGGAAACCTTAAGTATTTTTAAAAGAGTAGATATCTTGGTCAATAATGCCGGTGTTGCAGACTATCTAGATTCGCTTTCATTTGATGAAACGATATGGAATAAAATTATAGAAACAAATGTAACTGGTGTTATTAATTGCATCCAGAAATGTGCAAAAATCATGCTTGAACAAAAGAGTGGAACAATTGTTAATATTTCATCAATATCGGGAACAACAAATTTTAACTGGTCTTTGTATTATGAAATCTCAAAATCCGCAGTCAATACAATAACAAAACATTTTGCAATAAAACTAGGCCCGGATATAAGAGTTAATTGTATTGCTCCCGGAGGAACAGATACAGATATGGCAAAAAACCACAGCAAAAAAAAGATACAGGAATATATTGAAAAAGCACCGCTTAAAAGAAGGGCAAACCCCGAAGACATAGCGAAAAATATCCTTTTCTTATGTTCTGATGATTCCATAAACATTACAGGACAAACGATTGTTTCAGATGGAGGATACACTCTTTAAAGGTAATTATTATGCCAACAGTAACGCTTGACAAAAAAACAGTATTGAATTTGATAGGAAAGAAAGTCTCAGACGAAGTCTTGAAAGACAGGATTGCGATGATTGGGACTGACTTAGAAAAGCTTGACAAAAAGGAAATAACCGTTGAAGTCTTCCCCAACAGGCCGGACATGTTGTCTGAAGAAGGATTCGCCCGGGCATTGTCTTCATTCATGGGAATAAAAACGGGATTGAAAAAATACACCATAAAAAAAGAAAACTCAAAAGTCACGGTCAAAAATCTTCCAAAAGAATGGCCGTATGCAGTGTGTGCAATTGTTCGCGGCCTTAAGTTTGATGATAAAAAAATCGTATCTATCATGCAATTGCAGGAAAAGCTTGGAGTCACCTATTTACGAAAAAGAAAAAAAGGTGGAATCGGGCTGTATCCGTTAGACAAGATAACCTTGCCAATCACATTCACTTCTCTTCTGAAAGATAAAATAAAATTCAGGCCACTTGAAGGAAAAAGCATTATTCCAGCAGACAAGATTTTAGAAACACACCCGAAGGGAAAAGAATATGGCCACATCATACAAGAACTAAAAAAATATCCTGTGTTTCTTGATGGCGAAGGCACAATCATGTCAATGCCGCCCATCATAAATTCGCATGATGTGGGGAAAATAACAGAAAAGACAAAAGATGTTTTTATTGAGGCAACAGGAACTGATTTAAACACCCTTAAGGTTGCCATAAATATAATGCTTGCAACGCTTGATGATATGGGGGGAACAATATATTCGCTTGAAATGGATTACGGAACTAAAAAGTTTGAATACCCTGATTTTACTCCAAGAAAAATAAAAATAGACAAAAAATACACAGAAAAGCTGCTTGGAATAAATTTAAGTGATAATGACATCAAAAAACTGCTGGCAAAAATGGGCATCGGCTATGAAAACGGATGTGCTCTTGTTCCGGCATACCGGGCAGACATACTGCACCCGATGGATATTGTAGAAGACATTGCAATTGCGTATGGCTATGAAAATTTTGAGGAAGTGATTCCTGCTGTTGCAACCATTGCAGGTGAATCTCAAAAGACTATTATTGAGCGAAAAACAGCAGAAGTCATGACCGGTTTCGGCGCACTTGAATGCAAAAGCTATCATATAACCGATGAGATGAACCTGTGCGAAAAAATGAATACTGAAAAAAGGAAATTGATAAAACCTGAAAATCCATCAAATGTTGAGTATGATACACTGCGCGATAATCTTGTTTCAGGACTTATGAAAATATTGTCTGAAAACACGCATCATGAATATCCCCAGAACCTTTTCGAGATTGGAGATGTTGTCGTTTTTGACAAGAATTCAGAAACTTCAACTAATGAAAACATGCATCTTGCATTCGTAAGTGCTGGCATTGATTCTGATTTCTCAAAAATAAAGGCGGTTCTTGAAAGTACTTTAAAATCGCTTGATATAAAATGCACAATCAAAGAAGCAACCCATCCATCGTTCATTGAAGGGCGATCTGCAGAAATAAAATTAAGTGGAAAAACTATCGGATATCTTGGAGAAATACACCCAAAAGTATTGAACAACTGGAATCTGGAAGTTCCTGTTTCTGTGTTCGAGATTGACTTAAGTGGTTTTGTAGATTAAAAATCACAAAGAAACTTGGGCCCGGATGGGTGCAAAACGCAAAAGTATTATTTTGGCAATGTATGCCCGATTACTATTTTACACCCACCGAGATTGGTTTTTGTTCCGGAAATTCTACCTTACGGCATCGCCTCCAGTTTACTGAATGTGTGGGTCACATCCTAGTTAATATATTCGCATTCACCCCTTATAAATCTTTGCCCGGCACTGTGCCGTTATAGCGTTTATTAAAAAATCAATAACAAACGATACAAAACTTAATAAAATTATTCCTACAAGAATAATACATGTTTCCAAATATTAAAGAAATTAAACGCAGAAGAATAGCGCTCGGAATAACACAGGCTCAGTTAGCACTTCGCTCAGAAACATCACAATCATTGATTGCAAAACTAGAAAGTAACCTAATTGAGCCATCTTACAGCGTTGTCGGCAGGATTTTTAGAGCGCTTGATGTTCTTGAAAGCAAGAATAAAATAAAAGCAAAAGACATAATGCGAAAGAATATCGTCACTGTTAAGCCAACAGACACAGTCGCGCGGGCAATAACTCTTATGAAAAAAGAGGAAATCTCCCAGGTGCCGGTTATTGAAAACAAGGCAATTGTCGGAAGCATCTCTGAAAAAACAATCCTTGAAAAAATAATGCTCAAAAACAAAAATATAAAACAACTAAAAGTTTTTGACATCATGGACAACGCATTTCCAACAGTAAATGAAAGAACGCCAGTGGATGTCTTGATGTCTATTCTTAAGCATAATCAAGCAGTAATAATTCTAGAAAAGAACAAAATCACAGGTATTGTCACAAAAGCAGATGTCTTGGGCACTCTTGGCCATTAATTGGTCTTTGAATTCAATGTGTCTGTAATCTCTTTTTTTAAGTTTTCAAGCTGTTTTTGGGAAACGAAAAGTTCACAACCAGTACCAATCTCAACAACAGCATCATACCTTAAACCGCCTTCAACGCGCTTTATTTTGACTGTGTCAGAATAGTCTATATGTATTACACTTTTCATTCCTGTTTTTGCCAATAAAACACCTTACAATATTTCTTTTAAAGTAATCTTAAATACCAAAGTTTTTCCTGCAAGCTCGTGATTGAAATCAATACTAACAGTACCTTCTTCAACATTTGTTATTTGTGCGGGATTCCCGTTTGCAGATATTGTCATACCTTCTTTGGGGTCAATTCCGGCATTCTTGAGTGTATCTACAGGTACTTGTTGTATGAGCTTTTCATTTCTTTCACCATATGCTTCTTCAGGCGGAAGGGTCACTGTTTTTTCTTCATTTAATTCCATACCGACAACGGCCTTATCGAATCCTTTTATCATCTGGCCGGCACCGACCTTAAACTCAAGAGGTTCGTATGGCCTTCCTTCCTGAAATTTTCCGGACTCTTTTGCAACTGATTCAATCGATGTATCAAAAACAGTCCCGTCTTCTAATGTGCCAACATAATCAACTTTTATTGTGTCTCCGTCTTTTACTGCCATAACGCTTTCAACTCCAATTTGGTTTATTGCATCTCCTGTGGGGTCTTCAGAATTCTGAATGGAAGTACATCCAGAAATTATAATTATTACAAGAATTGCAAGAATTGTTTGTTTTTTCATAAAAAATCCTTGGTTATGGTTGAAACAGATAGTTTTATATATCTTGTTCCTTGTCATTGCATGCATTGGTTTGATTGCCTTTTTTAGCATTGAATGAAAACAAAAGCTTCTGTTTTTTTCGCTCAATTGCCTGCCATGTTTCCATATAGATATTTTGGAAATATTCTTTATATATACATTGCTTGATTGAAGATAGATAATTAAATGATTATAATGAAACCACATAATGAAACTTTATAACCGCAAAAAGCAAATATCATTTATGCACAAAAAAGGCGTATCACCCCTAATCGCTATAATTCTTCTGATAGTTTTTACTGTGGCCATAAGCACTTTGATTGTTTCCTGGATGTATGATTATACAAAAAAAACTACTGATGTAGCGTCTTCAGGGACTACAGGCAGGCAGGGCGTTGTTTCATGCGCAAACCAAATCATAAGTATAAGCGATGTTTCTTTGTCTCCGAATGGAGATACAATAGCACAGTTCAATGATTCTGAAAGTTCAAAGACATTTTCAAGTGCAACAGGCGGAACTTTTATCGCGCATGTTCGGATTCCTGCAAATGCAACTGTTACCTCAACTGCGCTTACAAGTACGGGACAGGCGTATGAGTGATTTGTTATGAGAATGATAAATACAGATGTAAATAGAATTTTTTTGTTTTCACTAGTGTTTTTGATTTCGTTGAGTTTGGTTAGCGGGGCAGTGAGTGCTGTTGAGTATTATGTAAGCACCACCGGAAGTGATATAACAGGCGACGGCTCTTTCGGGAATCCCTGGCAGACAATCAACCACACCCAGTACAATGTGGGGACTTATGACACAATATATATTGCAGCAGGCGAGTATCCGGAGAATGCGGACATCATATTCAATCCGCCGGAAGGGACAACATGGTCTGGGGCAGGGGTGTCTACGAAATTGTTCACTATGGGATTATATAATAATGATTTCGTGATTACAAATGATTTTGTGACTATTAGCCACTGTAAAATTGGAATGGGGGTGTGTCCAAAGCTCGTTCTGAACAACAATGGTTTTACTGCTATGGATTGCCAGTCGGCCTGCTGGTTTGAAGGGTCACCAACAAATTTGTATTTTGAAGATGTATGGACGTCAGAAGGTGAATTATTTGTTGTTGATTTCTATAATTTTGGTGTATACACTTGTACGAACTGCCAATTCAATGGTTTTGGGTGGCAAGGCACTAACACTTTTGGATATTTTCGTATAACCGGCACTGGAAACTCTTTTATAAACATGCAGCTTAATTCGGAAATCGGATGGTCTGATATTTTTTGTGCAGATGCGACATTCTCTAACTGTTTCATAGATCATGAGCACATCTGGGGCAGTAGTGGCAATTCGATGGACTTGGTGGAGTTAAGTGGAAGTTCTTCATCTTTGACAATTGTGAAAGATGCATCTGCTGACGGACAGCAATCAATCACCAACTGCATTGGAATTGAAAAAATATCTGTAGATGCAGGTGCAAGCCTGTCTGTCTCGTGGTATGAGAAAAAGTTTTTCGAGACCTCAAATAATCTCTGGACAACAATAACATCAACAGAGACCGCTCTTGTCGTGGCGGGCGGCTCATCTAATGTGGTGTTTACTGAAAGGCCACTTGCAATAACGCCCAGCAACACCATGGATGTGCTTGTAACAACATGGCAGACATCAGGCGATTACATCAAAAAGTTCAACGCATCGTGCGCAACACCTGCGGCAACATTCACATACACAATAGGCGATATGCCGACAGATACAAATGTGCAGATAAGCACCAACACGGGCTGGAATAAGGCACACACAACTGACGGCTCCGGCCAGTTTACAGGCACTTACGACGGCGGATGGAGTGAAAAGGAATTTATCGTAGTGTTAGGTCCTTCAAACACAGCACCTGTGACAAGCAATCTTCTAACAGAAGGCCAAACCAACCCGACACAAATCACAGATTTCACACCTGATTTTTCATGGACATATTTTGATGCTGATTCCGACCCGCAGGCATCATGGCAGATTTATGTCGGCACATCTTCAGGCGCATCCGACATGTGGGATAGCGGTGTATTATCCGGCACCGATACAAGTGATGTATATGCCGGTTCTGCATTAAGCCGTGGAGTGACGTATTATGCGCAAGTTAAAACCAATGACGGGACAGATGACAGCAACTGGGCAACAGGCACATTTAAAATCAACCAATTGCCTGCAGTCTCAAATGTCGCAATCACACCACCAGCACCTACAACATTAAACAACTTAATTGCAAACAATGATACTGCTACAGACGGGGATGGAGACGGAGTCACTTTATATTATCTGTGGTATAAAAGCGGCAT
>JAUVEX010000154.1 GCA_030594585.1 archaeon
AGCAGATGAAATGGAGCCCGGGGTCGGATACTGGATATTCATGAATCAGGAAGACACATACATAAACATGATATATCCTGAAGAGATAAGTTGATTCCTTGTGAGGGTAAGTTATGAATAAAAAAAGCCGGCAAAAATCCACTGCGGTTCTTGCCGGAATTTTCTTTTTATTTTTTGTAATGGCCATCATCAGTGCTGCAGAAACTCCTGTTCTTCCGACAATTGTAAAAGGCACAGCAACAATTGACAATTCTCCGGCGCCCATAGGCACAAGAATAACAGCAACAATTGACAGCATCCTTCTTGGAGAAACAAACACTACAAAAGAAGGAGAATACATAATAGCTGTTGGTGGGGAAATAGAAAACACAGGAAAAACTATAGATATTTATATTGACGGCCTAAAAGCAGAAACCAACATAAGCTGGTCTTCAGGTTCTATGAACACTCAAGACCTCGAAGTGACAAAGAAAAACAACAATTATTTATATGCGCTCATAGCGGCAGTAACATGCCTTATTGCATTTTTTGTATTAAAAACAAGGGGAAAAAAGGAAAAATAGGTTTTTAAACATTCCTGTAGAACCATTACCGGTGTTGAAATGAATAAGTTGTTTGTGATTTGTGTTTTAACTTTTCTTATGATGGGTAGTTTTGCCTATGCAGTCCCGGCCATTCCTGACACATTCTTCGGCACCGTTAAAATGGACGGCAAAAACATAAGTGCCGGATCAATAATAACCGTCAAAGTTGCAGGAGAAATAGACTCTGAATACATCATGTCACAAGAAGGAGAATACGAGCTTACTGTAAAAAAAGGCGTTTTCGGCGATGAAATCAAATTCTACATCAACAACAATCTTTTCGGAACAAGAACAAGAGTTGGCGGAATGGCCATAAACTATAACTTAAGCTATACAACACCTCCAAAAGACCCGCCTGAAGAAACAAAACCAAGCAGTGGTGGCGGAGGCAGTTTCACGCCCAAAATTGTAAATGAAACAGAAGAAAACATAACAGGACCCATAACTATATATGGCCTTTCAATCACAGCACCGGATAACATACTTGTGACACAGGGAGGAATAGAAGTAACAAAAATCACAATCAAAAATACAGGAAATGGAACTATAGAAAACCTAATGATTTTTCTTGAAGGTGAAGTCCCCAGCTCATGGGTCTTGATAGACCCGGAAACAATAACAAAACTTGAGCCAAATGAAGAAAAACAAATAAAAATCACATTCAGCACACCCGAGTTTTCTGCAAGAACTTATGATTTCAAACTAAAGGCAACTTCAGAAAATGTAAATAAAGCCATAAACTCTGTGCTTGAAGTGACAAAAGCAAACCTTATGAACGCAAACAACATAAAAATACTTTCAATTGTGCCTGAAACAGCATTAATCCCCGGGAAAACAACAAGATTCTTTGTGGCTCTTGAAAACACAGGAGATAAAACAGAATACGGGCTTCTGCAGTTGAACAACTTCGGAAACTGGAACATGACCCCGGAATACAAATACATCGGATTAGACCCGAACATTCAGGCAACAATAATTTTTGAAGTAGCAGTCCCAAAAGGCGCAATCCCGGAAACAAAAGAAATTACGGCAACCTTAATCGGCCAGTCAATGGCAAAAAAAGAATTAACAGTTGAAGTTATTGCAGAAAAAATAACAGCAACGCCTACAGGTCTTGCAACAGGAAACACGGCAAGTGTGGCTGCAGGAATTGTACTAATAACCCTTCTTGCAGGCGGATACTTCTTTAAGAGAACAATGAAGAATTAAATGTGGCTCCTTGTCGTTTTCCAAAAAAATTTCTCTGATTGGCTGAAACAAAAGACGAAA
>JAUVEX010000153.1 GCA_030594585.1 archaeon
CGTCGATTGCACAATTTTAAAAAAATAAGCGGGCTATTCACCTATTATGAAAAAACCCGAACTTTTGCTTCCTGTAAAATCATGGCCTAACTTAAAGGCGGCAATACCGTATGCTGATGCAGTTTATTTTGGTTCGAAAGAGCTCAATATGCGCGCGCGCTCAGGCAATTTTACATTATCGGAACTAAAGAAAGTTGTTGAAGAATGCCATAAGAATAACATAAAGGCATATCTTACAGTAAATACAGTCATATACCCCGGCGATACAAAAAAACTGGAAAAAGTCATGGATGCGGCTAAGAATGCGAAAATAGACGCAGTCATATGCTGGGATTATGCGGTAATTGATGCTGCAAGAAAAAGAAACATTCCAATTCATATTTCAACACAGGCCAATATATCTAATGCAAAAACTGCGGATATGTACAAAAAACTGGGTGCAGAAAGAATTGTTCTTGCGCGTGAGTGCAGCTTAAAAGACATAAAGGCAATAAACAAAGAAACAGATATAGAAATCGAGGCATTTGTCCACGGCGCTATGTGTGTTTCTATTTCGGGAAGATGCTATCTTTCAAGCTATCTTTACGGTAAAAGCGCAAACTGCGGTGATTGCTTACAGCCATGCAGGCAGCAATGGAAACTTGTAAATGAAGACAAAAAAGAGATCGTATGTGAAGGAAAATATCTTATGAGCGCAAAAGACCTCTGCATGATAGAACACATTCCGGAACTGATAAAAGCAGGCATTGGTTCTTTTAAGGTGGAAGGCCGCTTGAGGGATGCAAGATATGTTGAGACCGTAGGCAAATGCTATCGAGAGGCAATAGATTCTTGTTTTGCCAAAACATTTGATTCAAAAAAAGTTGAAGCATGGATAAAAGAGCTTGAAAAGGTATACAATCGCGGGTTTTCAACAGGATTTTATTTTGAAAAGCCGGGCAAAAAAGAATTTACATATAATTCATCAAATTCCCATGCAAGCCATGCAAGAAAACAAGTGGGTATTGTCACAAACTATTACCCGAAAAATAAAGTTGCTGCCGTGCGCATGATTGCGGGAAAAATACAATTGGGTGATGAAATAATAATTGAAGGAAAGACAACATATATTAGGCAGCCAATTGACTCCATAGAAAACAAAGGAAAGCAAGCCAATTTTGCAGAAAAGGGAGACATAGTCGGAATCAAGACAATCAAAAAAGCAAGAAAAAACGACTACCTGTATGTTCTTGTAAAAAATCATAAATGAGTTTCGAAATAACAATACTATAACATTTATAAAACTTATACCATAAACATACTGCATTATACAGCATTTCTTGCACAGGTGAAATAATATGAAATTTGTTATCAATGATAAAACAACAGGAAAATCATACTCAAAAGAGGTAGACAACGCGAAATTGACAGCCATTACAGGCAAAAGAATAAAAGACGATTTTGACGGCGGGATAATAGACCTTCCGGGATACAAGCTCAAGATTACCGGCGGCTCGGATAAAAACGGATTCCCTATGCGTGCAGGAATACACGGGCAGGCAAGAAAGCAAATTCTTCTTGCATCCGGTGTCGGATTTAACCCAAAAATAAGCGGACAGAGAAAAAGAAAAAGTGTTAGTGCAGAAACTGTAACGGATTCTGTTGCACAGCTTAACTGTATTGTTGAAAAGTCCGGAAAGCAAAAAATAGAAGAGATTTTCGGCGCACCAAAAACAGAAGAAACAGAGCCGGAAAAGAAAGAATAATATTTTTTTAAAATTATTCTTTTTTAAAGTTACCAACATATTAGTTGTTAATGCATCTGACGGTGATTTCATAGTAAAAGAAACAAAAACTCAAAATAAGGCTCCTGAAATAAACATTGGT
>JAUVEX010000159.1 GCA_030594585.1 archaeon
TTTGTATATACAAAAAGAGTAATGCTTAAATACAACGAGCGCAAATGTATTAACAAACTAGCATAAAGGTATATACATGATTAAAAAATACGCGTTTATTTTCTTCGTTTTAATGGTCTTTTCACAGACTCAGATCTCCTGCGCGTGTGTCAATGACACGCAAATAGATATAATAGCCAACAACACAAACACATCCCCTGAAATATGGAGGGATGTATTCGAGAATTTCTGTAAAGTGGATACAAACATCAACAACAGCCTGGAAAATAAAACGGCTGAAAATCTCTTAATTTCTGAGTCTTTAAAATCCAACTTGACATACCGTATGGATATTCTGAACTCCTCTGTGAACCAACAGCTTTTAGGCACTCTTGATGGGTGGAAGGCAGGCATGCTAAACAATACAACAGCCCTTATGAATGAAATTAAGCTGAATCTGACAAACACCATTATTGACTCAAACGGCAATGTTATTGAACAGATGGACTCAATAACAGGGCGCATACGGGATGAAAAAGTAAGCTTTTCTCTGCTCAAAAATATCACAAACACTATTGAACTGGATACATACCGCATTGTAAACGCCAACAAAACAACCACGCAATCATTGTTTATAGTGGCTGTTTTTTCAATCATAACATCTGTCGGAATAATGCTTTTGATATTCAAAACAGATCTAATCAAGACCGCAAAAGAAGGGCTGCCTAAATACCAAAATGGAAAAACCAAATTAAGCAAAAACCCTTCTGCCATAATAACAGATGCCACAATCCGGGAGAAAAAGAAGAAATTGATAAAATTAAAACGAAAGGCAATAGACCTTTCAAATATGGATGCTGCTATGTTACAACACCTCGTGGATGCCATTAATGAGGGCATGGTGAATGATGAGGATGAACTCAAAAAAGAACATGCAGAACACTTAAAGGAAATAAAGGCAAGAAAAGGCGGATTATTTGAATGAAACGAAAATGACAAAGATTATATTCCGGGTTCCCATCGAAGTTAAAGAACGGATGAATGAAAACAGTATGCGCCGTTTAGAGCGCAACAAACCCAATCTTTCTAAATATTTAAGAACCCTTGACGAAGATTATGTTAAAAATAGTTCCAGCCTTAAAACATCCATTGTGCGGCTGCTTTTTGACGAAAAGGAATTAAACAAGATGAAAGAGGAATGGAATATTAAAAAATTGCTGTTTGAAGAAAAAACACCCCTCCGTGCGTGATAGTTTATGCCTATATATGATGATGAACCAAAAGAATACACACCCAATAATCTTAAAGATATTCTAAAATCCTACGGGCTTTATATTCTGCTGATCACTTACTGGGCCTCATTTCATTATATGGGTTGGGGTGAAACATTAATCATCAAAGAAGAAGATCAGATTGTTGTTGTTGCGCTTTTGTTTATCACTGTTGCGAAAGTTGCGTATTTTGAGGCGTATAAAAGAACACCTAAAATCATATGGAACGGCGGATATTCAACATGGACTGGCCGGAGGATCCCGGTCGGCAATTATGTAATCTACCCTTTAGGCGGCATTAAGGCAATGGGGCTTGACATGTTTACAGGCAATGAAGGGCATTTAATCGCCCCCCTGACTGGCGAGAACGCAGTTGGTGAATCGCTGCATGTCGCTGTGTGCGCGGACATTAAGCATATTGATAAAATCGAGTTGGGAACACAGGAAAAAATAAAGGCG
>JAUVEX010000119.1 GCA_030594585.1 archaeon
AACAATATCATTAGGAACTATTTTTGTTGGTTTAGGTATAGTATATTACGCTTTTGCAGAAAGCTTTTCAGGGTTTGTTTTTGCAGAGATGCTTTTTGCAATTGGTGCGGCTCTTGCATCCGGGGCAGACACTGCAATAATTTATGATACTTTAAAAAAACTTGAAAAAGAGAAGCTTTTCACGAAAATTATCGGACGCACAACAGCGATTGGATTTGTTGCATTAGCAATAGCATCGATTATAGGAAGCCGGCTTTATACAATAGACATCCATCTTCCTATGCTTGCAGCAATAGTTCCTGCAATCATTGCTGCTGTTATCGCATATTCAATGCACGAGCCGAATCATTACACCAGCAAAATAACTCTTGAAAACACATTAAACACCATGAAAAACTCTCTTAAGTTTGTTGTAACACACAAGCAGGTAAAATGGCTTGTGCTTTACTCATCAGCATTCCTCGCGTTTGACACGGCAATGTTCTGGCTGTTCCAGCCATTTTTTGTTTCCGTTGGTCTTGATATTGTTTATTTTGGAGCCATATTTGCTTTCATGAGCCTCATTGTTGCCGCAGGGTCACTTGGCGCCCACAGGATTGAGAACGCCATAGGTGAGAAAGCATCATTGATTCTTATGCCTGCACTAACAGTGCTTGCGTTTTTATTCCTTTCATCTAGAAATTTATATTGGGGTGTGATTGCAGTTATTCTAGGCCAGTTTGCCTGGGGCTATAGCGCTCCTGTGATAGGTGATTATGTAAACCGTCATGTTGCATCTAAAAACAGGGCAACCGTGCTTTCAGTGCAATCGCTTGCAATGAACATCGCAGCCGCTGTAACGCTGCCATTCGTAGGTTATCTTGTTGATGTGTATTCATTGTCGCAGGCGTTTATGTTAAGTGCGTTTTTGCTCTTTTCAATTAATATTATACTTTATATCATGAGGAAGATTTAATATGAAAATTAATTCCGTTGCCTTAAAGAACATCCGGAGCTACACAGATGCTAAAATAGATTTTGGAGACGGGGTGACCCTCCTTTCAGGGGATATCGGCTGCGGGAAATCTTCAATTCTTTATGCAATTGATTTTGCCTTATTCGGCCTTCGTCCGGGCTCAAAATCAGATGACCTGCCCGGAGCAGCACTTTTGCGGCACGGTGTAAATGAGGGGGCTGTAGAACTTGAATTTTCACTTGACGGCAAGGAGGTCAGGATAAAAAGAACACTTGTGCGCAAGAATTCTACAGTATCCCAAAGTGCAGGGACAATTACGGTAAACGGGGTTGCAAAAGACTCAACTGCAACAGAGCTTAAAAGCGCAATTTTAACACTTCTCGGATATCCTGAAAAGCTTCTTAGGGCAAACAAATCCCTTCTTTTCCGGTATACGGTATATACGCCACAAGAGCAGATGAAAGAGATAATATTTGAAAAAGAAGAAGACCGGCTTGATACTTTAAGAAATGTTTTCGGCATGGACAAATACAAAAGAATCGCAGATAATGCCTCTCAATTTGCACTGGAGCTTCGAAGATTAAAATCCCGGCTCGAAGGAGTGTTTTTAGACCTTGCACAAAAGGAAATTGAATTAAAAGCCGCAACAGAAGAAAAAGAGCTTATTGAAAAAAGGCTTGATTCCTCAAAAAAAGAGTTTGAAAAGATGAATTCTTTTCATTCTGAAAAAAAGGAAGTTTTAGAATTACTAAAAAAGAAAATAGATGAGCTTCAAAAGATAAAAACAGAACGGGATGTCTTAAAAAAAAGTGCGGAACTATCTGAAAAAAGAAGCATTGAAATAAAAGATGAATTAAAAACACTTAGGGAAAAGCTCTTAAAAACAGATGAAAAAGAGCTTAGCTTAAAGCTTTCAAATCTTGAAAAAGAAATATCGGGGGTTGCTTCTAAAAAAGAAGAGCTCAAAAAAACGCAAACAGAAGTGCGGGAGCTTGAAGGCAAACTGCGCGAGTGTGATACGCGCAAAAAAACATCAAACGAACTGATAGATAAAATTACAGCCATTGATTTGTGCCCTACATGCGGGCAGGGCGTTGATGCATCCTACAAGCAAAATATCTGTGGAGCTGAGACTAAAAAAATAATTAATTTTGATAAAATACTTAGCATACATAAAGAAAACCTCATAATAAAAGAGGCAGTTGTAAAAAAGCTTACACTTGAAATTGACGCAATACAGGCAAAAGAAAAAGAGAAAATAACCCTCATGCATTCTTTGACGGCCTTAAAAGATGTTCGGAAAAACACATCATTAAAGGAAGATGAGCACCAGAAAATACTTGATGAAACACAAAAGACTTTGCAGAAAATCGCCAAGCTTAACAGCGTTGTAAAAGAATTTGATGCGGTTAAAACTGAATTTGTAAAAAAAGAACAGGAACTTGAAAAACTGCGCTCCAGTCTTGTTGAAACCAAAAGTGTATCTTCTAAATTCGAGCAGGCAGCAGTTGATGCAAAAAAAAGGATTTCGTCTATTGAAAAAGAGGTCTCTTTAAAGCTCAAGGCAAAAAAAGACTGCGCGATTATTTCAGATCACGAGAACTGGATATCATACACTTTTATTCCTTTACTTGATACCATAGAAAAGCACATGATGGCAGTAATACAGCAGGAGTTCAATTCCTTATTTTCTTCCTGGTTCTCTGTTTTAGTTGAAGATGAGAATTTGTCGTGTTCAATTGACGATAAGTTTACGCCTGTTGTGATGCAGAATGGTTTTTCCGTATCTTATAATTTCCTTTCCGGCGGGGAGAAGACTTCAATCGCTTTGGCTTACAGGTTGGCGTTGAACAAGATTATAAATTCGCTTTCTGAGACTATAAGGACTAAAGACTTGCTGATATTGGATGAACCGACCGACGGGTTTTCAACGGAGCAGTTGGATAGAGTTCGTGATGTCTTG
>JAUVEX010000147.1 GCA_030594585.1 archaeon
ATAATGCTTTTAGACACACCCGGCGTTGTTCCGCAGGATGAATATTTTTCTGTTCTTAAAAGCAACATCCGTCCGGAATCTGTTGAGGATCCGGAATGTTTTGCAGAAGAGCTATTGGAAAAAATAAAAAATGCCAAAGATAATAATATCAAAGAAATATACGGCATAGAGTACAAAGATATAGACTCTTTTCTGTCAGTTGTTGCAAGTAACGCGTGTTACTTCAAAAAAGGCGGAATCCCCAATATGGATAAAGCGGCGCGAAAGATAATAATTGACTGGAACACAGGAAAATTAAAAGCTTTCTGGTATTGATGCGTGTTGGTGGCAGGGTAACAAAACCAAACCCTGTAGTTATATATACCAAGATATATATACCAAGAATAACAATATCTTATATTATGAAATCATTTTTCAATCCAAAATCTGTTGCAATAATAGGAGCCTCTGAAAACCCGAAAAAGCTCGGCCATACTGTAATGAAGAACTTTATGGACTTTGATTTCACAGGAAACATATATCCTGTAAATCCCAAGGCTGATGAGATATTGGGAAAAAAATGTTTTAAGAGCGTTCTTGATATCAAAGACCCTGTTGATTTGGCTGTTGTTCTTGTGCCTTCGCAATTTTCAAACACCGTTGTTCTTGAGTGCACAAAAAAGAATATTCCGGCAGTTGTTGTGATTACAGCAGGATACCGGGAGCTTGGAGCGTTGGGTATTGCGCGCGAACAGGAATTAAAAAATATAATTAGGGGAACAAAAACCCGGGTTGTGGGACCCAACTGTATAGGGCTGTTTGATCCGTTTGCAAGAACAGATACATTGTTTTTGCCGGACTACAAACTCAAGCGCCCGCCCCAGGGAGAAATTGCGTTCATAAGCCAGAGCGGCGCTTTTGGCGCGGCAGTTCTTGACTGGGCGGCAACAGAAGGAATCGGTATCTCTCATTTTGTAAGTTACGGGAACCGGGTCGATGTTGATGAGATTGATTTGATAAGATATTTCATAAAAGACAAAAAAACAAAAGCAATACTATTGTATATTGAAGGCGCAAGAAACGGGCGCGCCCTTTACGAATGCATAAAAAAAGAATCAATGAAAAAGCCGATAATAATACTTAAAGCAGGAAAATTTCAGGCAGGCTCAAAAGCAGCATCGTCGCATACAGGAAGTCTTGCAGGTTCATATTCCGTGTTTAAGGCGGCAATAAAACAATCGGGCGCAATTGAGGCAGAAACCTCTGAAGACATGTTTGATTATGCCCGTGCGCTGGCATACCAGCCAAGACCCAAAGGAAAAAATATTGCAGTTCTTACAAACGGCGGGGGTTTTGGTGTATTGGCGGCAGACGCTCTTGAAAAATATGGTTTTTCAATACCCCAATTAAGCAAAGGCACAATAAATAAAATCGCATCAATTATGCCGGACTATGCAACAATACATAATCCAATTGATATTATCGGCGATGCGGATTCAAACAGGTATGCCGTTTGCTTAAAAGCGCTTATGAATGATACCGAAATAGATGCCGTAATTGTTTGCACACTTATGCAGACATCATCTCTTGAGCCGGAAATCGTGGATGTGCTGTCAAACGCAAATGAAAAGAAAAGAAAACCACTTCTTGTGGTCTCTGCTGGCGGGGAATACACACAGATACTTCTAAAAAGTCTTGAAAAGGAAGGAATCCCCGCATACCCATCACCCGAGCGGGCTGTAAGGTCCCTGAAAGCATTATATGATTCAAAAAAATAATTTTGTTGTGGATGTTATGAAACCTAAAATAAAAAAAATAAACAATTACATCACACTTGTTTCTCTTGGCGGCGTTGATTCAAATTTTTATCTTTTAGGCCGCCGCATGATTGTGGACACAACAACCGGCCTGCATAGAAAAGAACTTGCTGAGGCCTTAAGGCAGTTGGATATAACCGAAGCAGACATAACAACAGTAATTCTCACACACGAGCATTTTGATCATATCGGCGGGCTTGAGTTATTCAGGAACGCAAAAGTCCTGGCATCTGAACAG
>JAUVEX010000071.1 GCA_030594585.1 archaeon
GCTTCCGGTGGCTGAGATGTTCGGTTTTGAAGCAGGCCTTAAATCCGCAACAGGCGGCAGGGGTTTCCAGGCACTTGTGGATATTTTGTATGAGAAGCTTCCAAATGACCTGCAGCAAAAAACAGTTCTTGCAATAAGAAAGAGAAAAGGCATGAAAGAAGAAATGCCCCATGTAGAGCAGGAACAGTAAACATTCTATTAGCGCGCCTATATATGGAGAGGCGCGTGTTATTTTTTTATTAATTATTTTTATTTTGTTGTTTTATGTATTTGTACTCTAAGACGAAAATACCATTCGGCTAGACTTTGTGAAATTAATTCGGGTGTTGATAGTTCTTTTATTTGTTTTGAAATATATTTAGAATTTTTTTCGTTATAAGTATTCAAACCAGATGTTTTGATGGGTTTGGAGTCTCTATATTTTTCTCCGTTTAATATATTCTTGTACAATATGATCCATTTTGGGTCTAAATGCCATTGGTTAAGATCCCTTTCGTGTCTTTTTCGTTCCACAGAAACTAATGCATTTGATGCCGCATCCCTCAATAAATCGTTTTCTTTAGGGTTATATGCTGTTTTTTCAAACATGTGCAATAAGTCAAGAAGATATCCTTCTGGTGGTTCGTCAGGTAATAATCTTCCGCGTAAAGAATAGAGTTTTGTTGCCATTACAAAACCGAAGCAACTAACATTTTCGTTTGGGTTATCCATATGGATTTTTAGTAAATCATATATTTTTTGAAAAGATTCGTGCGGTTCGTCGTTTAGTTTTTTGAGGTCTTTTATAAATATGGGTAATATCCTGTCCGCAGCAATATCACCCCTTTCATTTTTATCTCTTGCATAGTTGTTGGCACCAATACGAATATAACTCATAATATGGTCTATGGTTCCTTCATCTACAATATTATTAGAAGTTGGGTTTTCTACATATGGCTGTGTCATAATTCCACCTAAAAGTCCCTAAAAATACTAAAAAAGCCAAATTTTATAAATATATGCCGGGTTAACTACTTAGAAATCATTAATTTGCCCGCGTAAAGATTTCGAAAAGATTGCGCTGTTTTAAGTGGGCTGTTGTTCTTTATTTAAATCAGCAATTGTCCGAAAATTGATTTCAAGAGAAGTATTTTTAAATATAACTGTATTGTTTTTTTTAAATCCTAAAGAACAAATCCTTTTGCATCTTCTACAAGGCCCATGCCGGAGCCAAGTTTTTTCATATCGAGTTTTTTGCCTTCTATATAGACATCCGTCACCTGTGCAATGTGTTCTGTATATGTGAAAGAACCAAGCCGCTTAAAAACAAACTTATGTGATGAATAACTTTTCATAGAAACAAAAATATTTCGCTTGTTGTTTGTTATAACCCAACGGGGGAATTTACTGCCATATTTTTCAACAATTATGTCATCTACAGCATATGTTTTCTTGGTTTCGTTATCGTAAAATTCAAAGTTGCTTTTTAATCGATAATCAAACTTATAAATATTAAAATGCGGCACATAATAGGTAAAAACAGAGCCATTGGAAAATACAATCCGCCCCCAATACCAGGGCACAAAAGGACCCACCACAATGACTTTCTGGACATAGCACTTTCCTTTGAAGTTCTTGTTGTTGAGTGTGCCTTCAAAATCAAAATAAAGATTTATAAGTGCATACCCGAAAAGCCCCTTGAAAAAATGGCTGAACTCGAAAGGATTGCTTTTATCTTTAGGGCATGTGATTTTCAAAGAGCATATTTTTGTCTTATTTTTAACAATATCAAAACCGTATTTCGGATAAGTGCCAAAATATCTGATGTGTGCATTGTTTTTTTCGGAAGCCGTAATTGTATTGTCTGCTATGGCTATTTTACATGCCTCATCAAAGACCAACTGTTTTTTGCTATCAAAAAACCATGAGGTCATAAACCCTTTTCTGCCGTCTTTACATGTTTTAAAATCAATATCTTTACTGTTTATTTTTAGGTTATTTGTGCCTGAACCAAACATTGCAAGAAGCTGGCGATTATCTTTTGGGTCTGTTGAGACGAATTTCAGGAACCAGTATTCTTTTCCATATGCCGGCAGATTTTCAAAGCAAAAAAACATCGGATCTATCTCTTCTTCAAGAGTTTTTGCCTTTTTTAACCTGTTGATTGCGTCGTACTTCTGCCTGATTGAGCTTATACGATCCTGCACCTGTTTTTTCTCAATTTCTGAAAGCTTCTGTGTATATTTGTCTAACGCCCGTGCCAGCTTGTTTTTTACCTTTCCTGCAATATCTGCAACCATGATACTTAGTTGATGCATGGAACATATATATTTTACATATGGGGGTGCATAAATGCAAGATAAAACACAAAACGAAAACAATAGTGCCTATACCCTCGACTGATCCTGATACGAAGCGTGCGCAACATTTATAAAAGTTATATTAAATAAAATCCTTGTCGGCTTAAAGAAAACTGTTTCTAAAAGCAGCAAAGATATACGGCAACCTTTTTAAAGGTTAAATATATAGTTATTAGCTAGCACCACTTTTTTGTGGGCTCTACAACAACTATGATAATATATGAGGTGTTATGGATATGGCAGACAAACCACACATGAATCTGGTAACGATTGGGCATGTTGACCAGGGAAAGTCAACACTAATCGGAAGACTGCTGTGGGATACAGGAAATGTTCCTGAACAGCAGATGAAAAAAATAGAAGAAAAAGCAAAAGAGCTTAAGAAAGAATCCTTCAAATTCGCGTTTTTAATGGATACAGTAAAAGAAGAACGGGAAAGAGGCGTTACAATTGATGTGATGCACCAGAGATTCGATACAGCAAAATACTACTACACTGTAATCGATGCTCCCGGCCACAGGGATTTTGTAAAGAACATGATTACAGGCGCATCCCAGGCAGACGCGGCAATCCTTGTGCTTGGCGCAAAGGACGGTGTTATGCCTCAGACAAAAGAGCATGTATTTTTAATAAGAACTCTTGGCTTAAAGCAGCTTGTAGTTGCTGTAAACAAGATGGATGAAGTAAAGTTCGAAGAAGCTGCATACAAAAAGGCAGTTGAGGATTGTTCAAATCTTTTAAAGACTGTCGGTTTCAATCCGGCAGACATAACATTTATCCCACTTTCTGCATGGACCGGCGACAATGTCGCAAAGAAATCAGAAAACATGGGATGGTACACGGGAAAAACACTTTTAGAAACACTGGACGACTTTACACCTCCTGAAATGCCTGTAGGCAAGCCATTAAGGCTTCCAATACAGGACGCATACACCATTACAGGTGTCGGAACTGTTCCTGTAGGCCGTGTTGAGTCCGGAACAATAAAGCCCGGGGAAAAAATCATTTTCATGCCTTCGGGAAAGACAGGTGAAGTTAAATCTGTTGAGATGCACCACGAGCAGATGCCTATGGCAAAAGCAGGTGATAACATTGGGTTTAATGTTCGCGGTCTTGGAAAAGGAGATGTTGCAAGAGGCGATGTTGCAGGACATCTTGATAACCCCCCAACAATTGTAGAGGAGTTTACAGCACAGATAATTGTGCTTCAGCACCCTTCTGTTATCACAAAGGGATACACTCCGGTATTTCACGCACACACATCACATGTTGCATGCCAGATAACAGAGATTGTAAAGAAAATCAATCCTGCAACAGGTGAGACTATTGCTGAGAACCCTGACTACATAAAGACAGGCGATGCGGCAATAATCAAATGCAAGCCAACAAAACCAATGGTATTGGAAAAACAAACCGAATTCCCAGCATTAGCGAAATTCGCAGTTAGGGATATGGGCCAGACCATTGCAGCGGGCATGTGCATAGATCTTGTTGCAAAAAAGTGATTAACTAATAATGGTTGGTTCGAGAGAACCAGCGTTTTTTAATTTTTTAATTTTTAAGTGCTTTATGAAAAACTAAAGTACTATACATAGGAAGAAACAAAACGGTGAAAATGAAATGCAAGTAGCAAGAGTAAAATTGACATCAACAGAGTATCATGAACTTGAAGAGCTTTCAGAGCAGATAAAGACAATCGCCAAGAAGTTCGGAGCAACTATTGTAGGGCCCATACCTTTACCTACAAAAAAGCTTAAGATAACAACAAGAAAAAGCGTGAGCGGTGAAGGGGCAGCAACATTTGAGCGATGGGAAATGCGGGTTCACAAGCGAATAATTGATGTCGGCATGAACGAACGGGCTTTAAGGCAGATTATGCGTGTTGAAGTTCCTGATTCTGTTAATATTGAGATTGAGCTTAAAGAAGATTAAACTGTTTCTTCCTTTCGTAATTCTTTGTTATAGACGACAGTATCTTATTTAACTTGTTGGATAAATAAGTAGTATGCTGTTAAATGCCATTATAGAAAGCGGTTTTTTAGACCTTTTCTTTATTAGTTTTATTTCTGCAACACTATTTCCTTTGGCATCTGAAGGTGCTGTTGCAATACACATACTTCAGGGGTTTAATGTTTTTCTGGTTGTGCTTATCGCAACATTAGGGAATTATTTTGGCTCTCTTACGAATTATTATATTGGCTTAAAAGGGAGCAATACAATTTTTCACAGGATTATAAAATTTAATGATAAAAAAACACGCGATGCGGAGAAAAAATTTAGGAAATACGGGCCTGCAATACTGCTTTTTTCATGGCTTCCTGTTGTCGGGGATCCTTTAACATTTGTTGCAGGGGCATTAAAATACGATTTTAAGAAATTTACAATTTATGTGTTTATTGGAAAAGCTATAAGATATTGTGTAATTGCGGCAATTACACTTGGAATTTTAGCTGTTTGATGCGACAAACATTTAAAAAATCGTTTATCTAATGTTGGTTATTCGAGTCGAGGTCGCCTAGCCTGGTATGGCGCACGCCTGGAAAGCGTGTGGGGTAACCCACGGGAGTTCGAATTTCGCAATAATTTTACTGCGAACGAAAATCTCCCCCTCGACGCCAATAATTTATGATATTTGGAAGAATTTT
>JAUVEX010000007.1 GCA_030594585.1 archaeon
ATTCCGGCTATTACGATGTTTGTACCAACACACAAACGGAAAGACGAAGTATGGAAGTATATTAATTCCGAAATAGATAAAAAGGATTTAGATATTACAAAATTAACTATTGAAGAAATTGAACTAGAACTTATTAAAAAAGGAATAAATAAAGAAGAAATTAAAAGTATACTACGAGATTTTAAAAATAATGGGGATGTAAAAGAAAAAGAAATTAGTTTTTATATTTATGTGCCGACAGATAAACAAGAGAGAATACCCCCTAAATTTAAAAAACACTTTGTTGATGGAATTAATGCGGCGTTATTATTTACGGCATTTCTTATTTTATTTTATTCTTTAGATAATTCAAAGTATGTTAGCTTTCTTATGGCGGTCTTTAGTGTAGAGTCTGAAGAAATAACTACAGAAGTTTTTCGTAATATATCTTGGTTTGCAATATTTTATGCGCTTGTGGGGTCTGTAGTGGTTGGTTTGTTATTTGTTAAAATAAAGGAGTTTACTATTAAAAGAATACCCGTTGCAAGAAAATACTATGATGTTTTAATACCTATACTATTAATTGCCATAATTTCAATCATCTTATTATTGTCAATGTCTTTTATTTACAAAGAATCTATCGGTTTGGGACATTGGCTTACGATTTTATCCGTAAGCATTTTGGGCGGAGTCGGTTATTTAAATTATATTTCACGTAAAAAACAAAGATAGCCCCGCCAGGATTCGAACCTGGGTCACAAGGTCCAGGGCCTCGTATGATTACCACTACACTACAGGGCTATTGTTGCAGCACTACCAATTTATATAGAATCTTTAATAATATTTGGTTATGTCGGTGTATGTTACCAAAATGAACGGCGATAGGGAGCCGTTTGATGAACGAAAAATCTTTAAGAGCTGTATTCGTGCAGGGGCAAAACACGAAACTGCAAAAAAAATAACCCAACAGGTCCAAAAAAAGCTCTACAACGGTATATCAACGCATGATGTAATGAAAATAACACATGAATTGCTTGATTCTGCAGCAAGGCCGGTTGCAATGCGATACAACCTAAAAGAGGCATTGGCGCAGCTTTCTCCTGAGTTTCATGAGTTTGAATTATTCATAACAAAACTTTTTACATACAATGGCCATAAAACACAGCACAGTCCAATTCCAAAAATACAAGGATACTGCATAGACCATGAAATCGATGTGGTTGTTGAAGGCCCGGGAGAGTTCATAGCATTGGTGGAATGCAAGCATCACTTTAAAGCCCACACATTCACCGGTCTTGATGTCCCTATGCGCCAATGGGCAAGGCTCAAGGATGTATGTGAAGGAAAAAGCAACAACAAAAGAAACTGCATTGCCGCAAAAGAGGCATGGGTGGTTACAAATACCAAATTCTCAGCACACGCGGAAAACTACGCAAGATGCAGGAATGTCCGTCTTTTAGGATGGAATTTTCCGCAAAGAAGCGGCATAAACGATATTATAGAAAACTACAAGGCATATCCACTAACTATTTTAAACCTGACAAAACAAGAGAGGGAATGCCTTGTAAGTGAAGATATCATAGACACGAATGATTTTATCAACGCTAAAGAATTTAAACTCACAAAAGCAAAAATATCATTAAACAGGGCAAAAGAGTTAAAAAAAGAAATAAACGAATTATACACAATAAAAGACCCAAAAACACTTGAACCTGAATTTTAGAGGGGATTTTTTGGTAAAATATAAAAACAATACAAACTTTGTAATGCACGGAACAGGAAAGAAGAAAAACGCAAAATTGTTAAAATTCGGAGTTTATGTAGTTGCATTCCTTTTCATAGGCTCAATGATAGGGATTGCAGTTCTTGAGGCAGGAACAGGTCCGAAAAACATAAAGCTCCCA
Source organism: archaeon (assembly GCA_030594585.1). Taxonomy (GTDB): domain Archaea; phylum EX4484-52; class EX4484-52; order EX4484-52; family B79-G9; genus GLR112. The sequence goes on from JAUVEX010000007.1 coordinate 1,884, forward strand.
AAAAACCCAATACTTGAAACCCCTCTTGATGAAGGACAGATTGCCCTTTTTGTTTCACAATACGGAACATACATAGAGATTGAAACCGGTTTGTGTGATTTTGACTGCATGACAAACATAACAAAAATAGAATCTCTTGCATCTGCGTACACACCTTATGTCTTTGTATACAAAAAACAAAATTCTGTTAAAACACAAATAAGTATTGAAAACTACAATAAAAAAGAAACAATAGAATCCATAAATCCCGATGTTGCAGAAGATATTATATGCGAAATAATTCCGGGCCATCCTGAGTGCATAAAAAGAAGCGCGCTTGAAGCTGTTCTTTTTGTAAACAAAAATGAAACAAACAATACTATTTAACTACTATTATCTTTCTTCATTTCTTTTAGCATTTCAACCACAGAATAAGCAGCTCTTGTAATCCCCATACTCCGCGGGTCAACATCAGTCCCTACAGCATAAAGGCCGTCTATTGGCGTCTTAGGTCCCGGGAATTTAGCACCTACAGTAATTGACGCCTTGTCAGGATAAGTTACCTGAACATGTTCCATAACAATATCTTTTTCTATTCTCCAGGCAACCTTTTTTATGGTTCTTAAAAGCTTTTCTTTGTGTTTTGCAGGGCTTTCGCCGGCCAGTATCCTTGAGCCAAAACCAATAAGCTGCATCCCTTTAGGTGCAAGGTTCTTGTCATAATTGCTCGTCGGCATTGCCCAGTAAGGCGTCTCTTCATCAAACCAGACTTCAGAACCCTTATAATCAAATTCAGGCCTTTTTCTTTTAAGCCCAAGCCACAAAGTCATCGTTCGTGAAGATTTTTTGAGTGTGTTTATTTTTTCAATATATTTTTTTTCAAGCGGATTTTCAAGAATATTCTCAAGGCATCGAAGCTCTGCCGCAAAAACAACAATCTCTGATTCATATGACTCACTATCAGTTGTTATTGTAAACAGTTTGCCGTCCTTTTTAATTTTCTTAACATCCTGTTCTGTTTTTATCACCGTTGTTTCAGGCATGGATGCAATAATAGAATTTGTGATGCTCTGAATACCCCCTTTAGGATATCCTTGGTGGCTTTCATGCCTGTTTGCGACAACACCCATAACACCGGATAGTTTCTTTCTTAAACCCTTTGAAAGCTCATGCGTTGCGCCCCCGCCTGAAAGTATTCTCCACATGGGCGTGTCGTCCATAGAGCTTCCGGAAAGAAAATAAGACAAAGTATCAATAAACATGAGTCCCCGCTTGCTTATAGGGTAATTTTTAAGAAAGTCGGAAACGCTTTTGTCAAGCATTGGCTCATCAAGCGTGTGGTTTTTTGTTGCATCAACAAATGCTCTTGCCATCAAAAGCCTGTCTGTTTTTGAAAAAACATTGAATCTTGCAAGTGCCTGCAGAGTATATGGAAACTTGATAAGCCTTTCAGAATCCCGGACAAAATAATTCCCGTGTTCCTCGAATTTAGGGAGTACATCAAAGTATTCATCCATTAAATCCACAAGAGGGCCTTTTTTAAGCCAGGTTATGGCATGAGGGCCTGTATCGACCCGAAAACCGGAGACATTGTATGACCTGCAATTGCCGCCAATAACGCTTGCTTTTTCAAGAACCAATACTTTCTTTCTTTTCTTTGAAAGCGCTAACGCTGAAAGAAGCCCGGATATCCCGGCACCTACAACAATTGCATCGTATTTTTGGATGAAAATTCAAATCACCAATAATCTTTAGAAACTGTTTATACTAAGAATTTAATAAATATTCTCTCTGGCATTGAATAGTTGGTGGTTGATTTCGAAAGTTATTTAATAAAATAAGTGCTTGTTAATTATATGGCAACAAAAACATCAAATCAAGATATAAAAGAATATTATAATAAAAATCAAATTCTGTATGATGTCTTTTATTCAAAAGGTACTGATGGATTACATTATGGTTTTTGGGAAAAAAACACCCGAGACCATCCAGAATCACTTAGGAATACCACAAGATTTGTTGCAAAATGTTTAAAGGTTAATCAAAACGATAAAGTTCTTGATGCTGGTTGTGGTATTGGGGGTAGCAGCATTTATCTTGCCAAAAAATATGGTGCGAATGTAGTAGGCATCACTTTATCAGATATTCAATTAAAGATAGCTCGTAAAAAAGCGCTTAAATTTGGTTTACAAAATAAAGTAAGATTCCTAATACAAGATTTCACAAAAACTAGTTTTGATGATGGGCATTTTTCTAAAATATTCGGAGTGGAATCCATATGTCACGCCGAGAAAAAAATTGATTTTCTAAATGAAGCACATCGATTGCTAAAAAAAGGAGGTATGATCACGATAGCTGATGGCTTTCAGACAAGGTCAAACCTTTCCGATAAAGAGAACAAGATTTATCAAAAATGGCTAAAGGGATGGGCAGTTCCTAATTTAGCTACAGTTGATGGTTTCCACAATGATTTAAAAAAAGCAGGTTTTAGAAAAATCAAATATTATGATAAGTTTAATGAAATTAAGAAAACAAGAGACAGAATTTATCGATTAGGTATCTTTGGGTACCCGCTTACTTGGGTGTTGTCAAAAATAGGCATCTTTAGTAAAAACATGCATGATAATACTCTATCTATGCTCTGTCAAAAAAAAGTTTTTTCTGATGTGAATAATATTGCTACTTATGGTGTTTTTATTGCAGAAAAATAAATTCCTGCATTATCGGATATCTTAGGCGCCTCATTCTATCAGGCTCAATGATTAAAACACATCAAACATTACAGGGCCCCCATTAGAAAAAACTATATAAACACATAAACCGTATCATAAAATACCGTAAAATAAAAAAGGGGGGATGAAACATGCCAATAAAAAGAATAATGTCTGCTGTAAAAGGTTTGGTTAAAAAGAAGCCAAAAGCAAAACTCGCAGTTAAAAAAGCTGCACCAAAAAGAAAACCTGCAGCAAGAAAAGCACCAACAAGAAAGGCGCCTGTAAGGAAACCAGCACCAAAACGAAAAGCACCTGCGCGAAAACCGGCAAAAAGAAAAGCACCAGCAAAGAAAAAACGATAAATTTCTTAAGTCAATCATCTTATATTTATTTTTTCTATTTTTTTTCACTCCATAGCGAAAGCTATCTTGTAAAAATTAAAAGAAATAAGACATATCTTGAAGGCTAAATAACGCCTTCAAGACACATATAGTTAAAATCAATTTATCCGAAAAGTGCGCCTAGACCTGCTGCAGCTTCCTCTTCTTTTTTCTCTTCTTTTTCTTCGGCTTTCTTATCATCTTTTTTGTCGTCTGCCGGAGCTGCTTGAGCTGCAGGAGCTTGTGTGCCTGCTGCAGGAGCGATTGCTGCTTTGTTCATAGCCTCTTCAATGTTAACGCCGTCAAGTGCGGAAACAAGTGCCTTGATTCTTGCATCGTCTGCTTTAACGCCTGCTGCGTCCAAAACTTTTTTTACAGATGCTTCGTCAATTTTTTTGTCTGCTGCATGCAAAAGCATTGCACTGTATATGTACTCCATATTATTCTCCTCCTAATTATGAATTATCCAAATAATGCTCCAAGACCTGCTGCAGCTTCTTCTTCTGTTTTTCCCTCTTTTGGCTCTTCTTTCTTTTCATCTTTTTTGTCTTCGTTTTGAGGTTCTTCTGCAGAAGCCGAAACACTGACAGCAACATCGCCTCGTGCATTTTCAGGCAATGCGCCTGCAAGTGCACCAAGCTGTGCTCGTGCTTTTTGGATAAATATTTCAACTGTTTCTTTTGAGATAATTCCTGCATTTACTGTCAGGTTAAGCGCATTTAAGTGCGCTTCTGTAATCTTTAGCGGTGCTATCTCGCTTGTTAGGTAATTTGCATTGTATGCAAGGTTGAATGCGCCGGAACATGCTTGTATGATCTTGCGTTCATATTCTTTTCCATCAACTGCAAGAATGTCTTTTTCATAGATTATTCCATCTTCCCAAGCGCCAATCATATTAATTCCTATTTCCATAGGCTTTATGTTAAGCTTGGACAAAACATCACAAACAGCAGCTGTTATCTCATCTCCTTTTTTTGCAACAATCTTTTCTTCCATAACGGATATGCTTTGGCCCTTTATTGCCGCCTTAAGTCCTGCTTTCTGAAGGTCTGCAATTGCAGGTCCTGGAGGAAGTCCTGTGTCTCCTTTAGGAATTACAATATCTTCAGGAGCGATATCTCCAGCTTTTGCAAGTGCGGGAGATTTGTTTTTTTCAAGCATACTGTAAATTTTAAACGGGTTTTCATCCGTGATAATAATAGCGGGTATTTTTGGGTTCAAAGCCATAAGGCCTCCAACACCCTTTTTGCCTGATTTTTCAAAAGCGCGTTCAATGACTCTTTTTTTTGTCATCTTAAGTTTTGCTACTTTTTTTATTGCTGTTTTTATTGAAAGAAGGTCTGCTGCAGGAAGGTCATGCAGGTCAATCATGCATGCTACTTTATTGTTCTTGAAATCTTCTGCAAGTTCATCCGCTTTTTTTATTTTCCATTGCTGAACCATTTAAAACACCTTATACCTTAACCTCAACAGGAGCGCCCATAGTTGTCTTTATATAAACGCTTTTGATATTGTTTTTTCCGGAAGGAAGCTTCTTTAGGATTGCAGATATGATTGCTTCATAATTCTTTTCAAGTTCCTCTGTTTTCATTGATTCAACACCAAAAGAGCACTGTAAAACCGGCGTTTCTTTCAGTTTGATTCTTACTGTTTTTTTAAGCATGTTTACCATAGGCACAGGATCTGCCTGAGGTGGAAGCGGTTTAGGCATTTTGCCGCGCATTCCAAGTACTTTACCAAGCACCTTACCGATTCTTGGCATGAATGGGGCTTCTGCAATAAGGAAGTCAACTTCATTTGCGAATTTTTTCTGTTCTTTTGCATTTTTTTCAAGCGCGCCTAAATCTTTTTCAGTTATAAGCTTGTCTGCCTTGCCTTTTCCCTTAAGCACAAGATTGTTCCCGATAATGCCTACTTTTACATCTTTTCCTTTTCCTGAAGGAAGCACAACATCTTCTGTGAACTTGTTTTCCGGATTCTTTAGATCCATCTGTGTGAGGTTAATTACAAGGTCTATTGCCTGGTCAAAGTTTCTTTTCTTTGATTTCGACCGTACCTCTTCAAGTGATTTTGCGATACTCAATTAAAACACCATTACTCTTTTTTTTCTTCGGGGGCACTTTCTTCTTTTTCTTCATCTTTTGTCTCTTCTTCCCCTTCCTTTACTTCAGGCACTGCTTCCGCCTCTTTTGCAGCTTCTTCCTCTTGCTTGTGTTTTGCTTCTGTCTCTTCTGCAAGTTTCTTCTTCTCTGCTTCCAATTCTTTCATCTCTTCAGCAGAGATTTCTGTTTTTCCTTCTGTAATCATTTTATCGTATTTTCCAGTCTCAACATCTTTCATAGTCTCTTTGCCGTTTTTGCCTTCAACAAGAATTCCTGCAGAAACACAGGTTCCAATTGTACATTTCACAGCAGCCTTTCTTGAATTTACAGCCATTGCTTCTTCTTTCATCATTGAAACCTTTATTATCTGTTGCATTTTTACATCAGCAACAGGCTCGCTTCCGGCTTTTCCCGAAAGTTTTTCAAGATTCACTTCTTTTTTCAAAAGCTGGCTTGTCGGAGGGCTTCCAACAATAATCTCAAATTCTTTTGTGTCTTTGTCAACAACAACTTTTACCGGAACCTTTATTCCGGCAAAACTTTTGGTCTTTTCATTTATTGTAGCAATGACTTTCCCAATGTTTACGCCTGCAGGCCCTAATGCGGGACCTAAAGGCGGTCCTGCTGATGCTTTTCCACCATCAACCATCGCCTCTATTGTATCTTTTGACATATTTACACCATTATTTTGTTATTTTAAGCAAATCAAGCTTGATTGTAATTGGTATTGGAACAGCACTGTCCACAAGCTCAATTTTTGCCTCTCTTTTTGTTTCATCAAGGCGGACAATTTTTGCCTTTTCCCGTTTGAAAGGTCCGCCCATAACTTCAACAAGATCTCCGACAGTAAGAGTTATTTCTTTAAGCTCTTCACTGAAAAAGTCAGAGAGGTCGTCTATGTTAACTTCTTTGTTAAGTACACCTCGTATGTGGGGTACAGTAAGTATTGCTTCTTTTATTGTGTCTATACTTTCGCCTTCAAGAAACACATATCCTTTAAGTTCCCCGGGGCTTAAAACAGCTGTGATGCCCATAGGCTTTGACAACATCTTTGTGTCAAGTGCATCAATTGCCGTTTTTTCACGGCCGACAGTTGTTCTTGCTGCAACTAAAACCATTTTTTCACCTTATTGCTTAATTAAATATTCCACTTAGATATGCAATGAAAAATATCACAAAACCCACAGCCCCTATTAAAAGAAGGCCAAGACCCGTGACTTTTGACGATGCAAAAAATTCCTCTTTTGTTGGTTTTTTGGTTATTTTAAGCACTCGTACATATCGTTGTATCTTGTTTTTTATATTCATCAATATCTCCTCAATTTAAGGAAACCAATAATATATGAGAATAAGCCCCTCCTGCCGAAGCAGTATGTGCGGGCAAATCCGTGATTATACCTATTTCTTGTGCGCAACTTTTAAAAAGGTTTAGGCAGTTGAAGTTGGTGGATGACTAAACAAAGTCAATACCAAGCTTCTGTTCAATTTCTTTTTTCTGTTCGCCCATGAATGTATGTTCGTTCCCGTAAATCTGTGGGGACTGAACACCGGTTACAATAACCATGGCCCTTATTGAATCGCCAAGTTCTCGCTGTATCATAGCACCCCAGATGACCTTTGCTTCTTCTGAAAGCCTGGAAGTCACTGCATTTACAACTTCTTTTGCTTCCTTTAAAGTCAGATCAGAGCCGCCGGTCACATTGATTAAAGCGCCTGTAGCGCCGTCAATATCAACATCCAAAAGCGGATTTGTAAGCGCTTTTTGAACCGCCTCAATTGCCCTGTTTTCTGTATCAGACTGACCCATGCCAATCATAGCAATTCCGCCTTCACCCATAACCGCCCGTATGTCTGCAAAGTCCAGGTTAATAAGACCTGGTTTTGTTACAAGTTCGGCAATGCCTTTAACAGCATTTACAAGTATTTCGTCTGCAACTTTAAACGCAGTGTTTATAGAAACATCAGGAACCATTTCCATAAGCTTGTCATTAGGTATTACAATAAGTGTATCAACATGCTCTTCAAGCTTTTCTAGGCCAAGCTTTGCGTTTTCCATTCTGTGCCGTCCTTCCATAGCAAATGGAAGTGTGCATATAGCAACTGTTAAAGCGCTTAGCTTTTTGCTAATTTCAGCAACAATAGGAGCAGATCCTGTTCCTGTTCCGCCGCCAAGGCCGCATGTGATAAATACCATGTCAGACCCTGTAAGGGATTTTTTCACACTTTCTTTAGACTCTTTTGCAGCAGCTTCCCCTATTTTAGGATTTGCTCCAGCACCAAGGCCTTCTGTGATTTCTTTTCCAATAAGTAGTTTTTCATCAGCATCAGTATATAGAAGATCCTGCGCATCTGTGTTTATTGCCATTGTTTTTGCGCCTTCAATACCCACCTGCACAAGGCGTGCAATTGTGTTGTTTCCGGCACCGCCGCATCCAACAACAGTTATTTCTGCTTTTCTTGTTTTAAGTATTTCTTTTAGGTCGCTGTCAACTTCATTATCTTTTCCAGGCACCGTTTCTTTGACGCCTCGTCCTCTAATTGATTCCTGTTCTTCTCTTTCAAGAGCATTTTTTATTAAACTGTCCATAATTATCCCTCGCAATTTAAGTTGTTGGGCTTTATCTCTCCATTAAACCAATGTGTGTTTTTAAATACGAAGCAAAAATATATAAGTCTTTACTTTCGTTACCATTTCGTAGGCGTTATACAGCTGTGTGCGAAAATAAGCAAAAACAGCGCGGATAGGACTACTAATTGCCCTCAAACACAACTTCTTTTATGTCTGCAACATATTTTTTGATATCTTCAGCAATCTTGGATTTGACAGCCTCGTTTATAGGTGTATCTTTTTTAATGATTATTTTTACTTTTCCACCGTCAATTGAAATGGTTGTGGCGTTTTTTAAAACACCGAGATAAAATGAAACAAGCGCATCAACCTTGTCTTTTGTTGCATCCACTTTTTTGTTTACCTTAAGGTCATACTCTAAAACTTTCCCTGCAAGCGGGTGGTTGAAATCCAATTTCACACGGCCTCCGGAAACACTTACAACCCGTCCGCGAAGCCCCTGGTCAAATGTGATGTATTGCCCCTGATGCGGCGTTATGTTCTGTTTTTTGAACTGCGATGCAGGAACAATTTTTAAAAGTGTGGTGTTTCTTTCTCCAAAACCGTCTTTTGGTTCAATCACGATATTTTTTTTATCCCCTGCATTCATTTCAAGAAGCGCATAATCAAGACCCAAAAGAACCTGTTTTGTGCCCACAACAATAGTTATTGGCCCATAAATTGTCTGCGGGTTAAAAATGCCCTTGTCTTTTGCAATCTTTTCATCTGTAAGGTCAAAAATATCCCCGCTTTCCTTTATCTTACCGACATATTCAATTTCAACAAAATCTTTATCGTTCATAAAAGCACCTAACTTAAGTATACATGATTTACAAAGAAGATTTATATTTCTATAGGCGTATGACATTTCATGGACCCCCGAGATAAGCTTGACAATGAAAACAAAAAGAAGCTAAATGAGCTTATTGCGATGTCAACAAGTCACGCGCAAGCATATAATAATTCAAAAAATCCACAAACCGCACAGCTTTGGCTGGCGCTTCTTGAAATATACAAAAGGCAGGAAAAAATCATGGAGTCTGTAAAGGCAATAGAACAGTCTCTTCGCGGAAAAAAACAGCCATTAAAAAAATCAACAGCTTCTGTAATAAAAGACCTTGAAAATTATTAGATGAATATATCCCTGTGATTTTGAGGCGCTGTCAGGAATTCAAGTTTTTCTGTATTTCCAACAAGCTTATACATTGGTTCGCCTCCAAGAACAGTTGCAGGTTTCCTGAATTCGGGCTCAGGCACATTATCGTAATTTTCGTTTTTGAGTATCTTGTCTTTTAGCACAAAAAAACAACCACCCCGGGTTAATTTTAACGGCTCATAATCTGATGAAAAATTTGAGGCAACCCAATTCGCCATAACAAGGGGTTCATCAGACCTGTTGATTGTGATGTGCCCATATCCTGGCGGTATGATGACTTTATCGCCTGCATTCGCCTCGACAAAATAGGCATCTATAACTTTGTTGCCAATCACTTTTTGCATAAGATATAGTGCCTTTCCGTAAAGGACTTCATAGACTTCAGTATATGTTATATCTGTTCCAGGCACATCCGGATGGTAATGCCCTGCAGTCTTTACAAACTCGCGCCCCAGCATGAACGGGGGTATTATCGTAATGTCATATCGAAGCTTGCTTTCCTTTATTGTTTTTTCATCCTCAAGAAGAGATATTCCCCTAAACATATAGTATAGTTCTTTTCCCATATCTGCTTCATTGTTAAGCCACGGTCTGTCTATCATGACTTCAGTCATGTCTTTTACTCGCCTGATTGTCGGAAAGAATTCTTCAGAACCCACGAAAAGTGTCATCTTGCCTATATTTATCTTGACATTAAAGCCAGCTGTTTTTGCAACATCAATGAAATTTGTCAACTAAATCATCTCCCAATACAAAAAATTAGTTTTTTGACTATATATATCTTTATCGCATGTCTTTTTTCCAAAGCCCGTGTATGTTGCAGTATGCTCTTGCAGATAGGAGATTATCAGTTGTTTCAAATTCTGCTTTTGGTTCACTGTCTGAAGAAAGGAATTTTTTTTGCAATTTATCGGTAGTTTCTAATTCAATCCATTCTATGTGGTGTGTTTCTTCCATGGGGTGTGGTATGTGTCCAATGTTTACAATAATACCCGTATCTGTTTTTTCTATAACAGGAACATGTTTTTCTTGTCCTTCATCACTTGTTTTTTCATCCATGTTTGTCATTGGAGCGCCACAGCAAACAAGAGTCCCTGCACCAATATGTAAAACTTCTACAATATTTCCACAAATTTCGCATTTGTATATTTCACTTTTTTTTGTCATGTCATTCATTCCTTTAGAACTTCAAAATAGCTTTTAGGGTGATCACATGATGGGCATTTTTCAAGTGCGTTTTTTCCATGATATACAAAACCGCATTTTCTGCACATCCATGAAACCGCTTCTTTTTTTTCAAAAACCGTGTTGTTTTTAATATCATCTAACAGTTTTTTGTATCTTAGTTCATGGTGTTTTTCTACAGTTCCAATTGCTCTTAATCTTACTGCAATTTCACCCATATTTTCTTTTTCAGCAATTTCTGCAAATTCAGGATACATTTTAGTGTGTTCAAAATGTTCACCCTCAATTGCTGCTTTTAGGTTTTCTTCAGTGGTCCCTACAATTGTTGGGACATCTGCTTCAATTATCATCGGTTTGTCATCTGTTTTTATTTGGTTTATCATTTTCATAAGCCATTTTGCATGTTCGCGCTCATTATCTGCTGTCGCAAGAAATATTTCGGCAATTTGTTCAAAGCCCTCTTTTTTTGCAATTTTCGCATAAATTGTGTATCTGTTTCTGGCCTGGCTTTCACCGGCAAATGCCTTTGCAAGATTTTCAAGTGTTTCTTCCATAAATTTCACCCCGTAAATACAGTTATTATATTGAATTTTGATGTTTTAATATCTAATTGTGAAAAAAGAACAACTATAACTATAATACTCTAGGACGCACAAGTATTCTTATGGATGTTCAAAAAAAAGCAATTTTAAGCATTATTCTATCGTCAATTTTGTTTGGAACTATAGGAATTCTTGTAAGAATGATTGATACTGAAATACCGCCAATCACACAATCTTTGTTTAGAGGGGCTGCGGCTTTATTTTTGATTGCGTTAGTTTCGCTTCCAAAAAACAAGGACTTTTTTAAGATTACCGTAAAAGACATTCCTTACTATTTTTTGGCAGGCGTGTTCGGCTACGGCATGATGCTTGCATTTTTTACGCTTTCGGTTATCAACACATCAATTGCAAATACATTTTTTCTTTTGTTTACGGAATCATTTTTTGTAGTCATAATCGCATTTATTTTTTTGAAAGAAAAAATAACAAAAGATCTTATTATAACTTTAGTATTAGGTTTTTTGGGTGTTTTTTTCATCTTCAGCCCGCAATCATTGGGTACTAATTTTATAGGCAATCTTTACGGTCTTGCCGCCGGTTTTGTATATGCGCTGTATATTGTTGTTGGAAGGCACATGGGTAAAAAATATTCTTCGTCAACAAACACGCTTTGGTCTTTTATTTTTGGCATATTGTTTCTTATTCCTGTAGCATTTTGGATGGAAAATCCATTAGCGCTGTCTATTTCACCATTTATCTGGTTTCTTGTGTTTCTTTTAGGCGCAATAATCGGGACGGCATATTTTCTCTTAAATCACGGCCTTAAAAATCTTACAGCAAGCTATGGAGGAATTTTACTATTGCTTGAGCCTGTAAGCGCTGTTTTTTTCGCGCTTTTGTTTTTTGGCGAAATCCCAACTTTAAGTACTATTGTGGGGGCGCTTTTGATAATGTCGGGCGTAGTGTACCTCACATACAAAAAGACAAAGAAAAAATAAATTTATTGATGGCGTTTATTATGTTAAAAAAAGATAGTTATTTCGCATACTTTTTGCTTTTCATAAGCTACGCCATATTCGGTATATATCACCCCGTTCAAAAACAGGGATTAGATTCCGGTTATACGCCAATAGAATTTGCAGCCGCATCTATGTTTTTTGCAAGTATTCTTTTAATGCCCTTTGCTTTTAGGGAATATAAAAAACACAAATTAAAAATCAACAAAAAAGTTATTTATGAATTTTTATTGTTGGGTTTTTTGGCAACAGTTTTGGCGCCTTTGTTAAAACTTTATGGCCTTTTTTTAACCTCTGCAAATAATGTTGCATTGATAACAGCAACAAGCGGTATATTTATAACTATCATTGCATATTTATTGTTTAAAGAAAAAATGCCGAATTATTTCCCCCCGGTTATAATCTTTATGTCTTGGGGTATTTTTTTGTTTAAAACACCGTCATTTAATAATTTTTCATCATTTGGCATTGGCGATTTATGCGTATTTTCTTTTGTTATTGTAATTTCATTATCAACAAATTTAGCTAAAAAATACATGATTAAATTTCCGTCAATACTTATATCATCCGCAAGACTTCTTTTTGGATTACCGTTATTGTTTTTACTTTATTTTCTTTTCTTTGAATTTAACATAACTCGTTTGTTTTCGTTTTGGCCAATTCTTGCCGGGTTTCTTTTTGTTTTACGCGTTTCAACATATTATCATGCATTAAAAATAATAAATATAAAAGAAGTAGCGCTTTTTGCAATTGTGTCGCCAATAATAACCTTTGCTTATTCTTTTTTACTCTTTGGAGAAACATTAAATTTGATTCAGATTGTAGGGGTTTTAATAGTTTTTTTGGGGATATACATTCATGTAGTTATGAAGTCTAAGACTAAAAAAAATAATTTAGACATATAACCAAAGATTTATATCTGTGTAATGATAAAAATGATTCAATGTCTTCAAATATTGATTTGTTTGTAAATACATATGTGGGCGAAAAACTTACTTCTTTGCAATTGGATATGCCCGTTGCTAAAAAAAATTATGGCTGGGCACATGAACAGGTTACGGATAGTTTAGTAGTAGATATAAAACATATTAAAGATTATTTTCAACAAGTTCGTGATTGGGTGCGTGATGAATCTCAAGACAATAAAGAGCGTTTAAGAGTATGGTATAATGTAATCCTGTATGGTAATAAAGAATGGGAGTATGTTGTATTCAAAAATATTTATGATAAACTAGAGAATATTGATTTGCTTCCTGGTTTTTTGATAGAAGACATAAAAGACATGTGTCCCGAATTAGTAGAACCCTATAAAGAAATATTAACTGAAGAACAGATAAACACGGCATTTTTAGATTTTTATATTGCTCAGTTGGATGATGCCGTATTTGGTTATGTGTTTGGTGACCAAGGATCTTTGATAGACATAGTTAAAAATAAACCATTTGATGATGCGATGAATCCCATAAAAACACTTCTAGAACTTGTCAATTCCGATCAATTAAAACAACATGAATTTTATGAAGAATTAAAAAGGCATTTTGAAATTCAAGAATATTTTAGTCAAACTAATTAATTACATCTTGTTTTGTGTTCTTATATTTTCTATAATATCCCGTATATCCCCGCTTGCCTTCCAGAAAGTGATTGACGGTTTATCCGTTGGATTGGAATGTATATGAAACTTGCCCGCAGGAATATCTATTGAATCTCCCTTGTTCATGGTAACATCTGTTACTGTGCCGTCATCCTCAAACATCTTCATCACACATGTCCCTTCAATCTGAAAAAGAGATTCAAGGCAAGGTCTGTTGTGCTTTGAAAGCTCTTGTCCTGACTCAAGCTCTAAAGTCCCGACACTCAAATTCTCATCAGAAAATGCAATCATGATTTTCCCTTGAGGAATTATGTAGTTTTCGAAGTTCATGATTATGACATATGCCTGTAGGTTTAAATTTGTTTTTGGTTTTTATTCCTATGTTTATTGTGTGGTGGTTACAGACCCAAAGATTTATAAATATTTATACTGCACCATATCAGCATGAATGACTCAATCGGCAAAAACCAAAAGACAATTGCAGAATATTTAGAAACTAAAGAAAATAGTATTCCTAATCCTTATATGCTAGTTTCAAGTATTGAATTCTCACAGAATGCCCAACCAGTTACGGGTTTTATGGGCGTTTATAGAGATGTGCCGCAAACAGGCTTTCTAATAAGCGAAGATGAGTTTGACTCATATACCGATGAATTTAACCAAATACAAAATGCGTTGGGTTATATTGCGGTAGAGAACAACCTTGTTGATGATATTACTAAACTAATAGAGCATGATTCATATTTGCAGTCTTTTTGCGAAGCGAAAGATAAAGAAGAGATTACAAACGCTATTTTCTCCGCTTATTCGGATTTGGTTCATGAATTAAGGAAAAAATATGCTGTATCAAGAATGTGTGATATTTTTCCTGAATTTGCATTTGAATCCTCAATAGAACCGTTATCACAACTCGTAACTGCAGTTGAAGAAGAAGACATAACAAAACATCTTATATATGAATCAATTGAACAGTATCTTTTAGGCAAAAAACCAATTCATTATCTTTTTAAACTTCACCAAATCGAGGTTCTTAATACTTAAAATATCTCAATTCCCGGCTTTCCGGGAACTGCTTTTTTCGCTTTATCACTCTTTGAGTTGTCAGCAAAAACAGCTTCAACAACGCATCCGAATTCTTCCTTTAGAATATCTATTGAATTGGTGAATGCCAAAAGCTCTTCTTTTGGTGCCAAAACATCATAAAGAATAGGAGTCTTCATCAATTGCTGTGCGTATTTTGATGCCTCGCCTCCGCGCTTTTTCATATCAGAATCTTTCATGACTTCAGCAATCAAATTCTTCGGTTTTTTCTGAGCCAGTAAGTATATCTTGTGCTTCCATGCAGGTGCAACATAAATCATTATCTTTTTTGTATCTTTTGACAGTAGTTTTGTTATCTCGCGAATATCCTCTGCTGTCTTTTTTGCAAGTTCGTCCATTTTTTCTGCTTTTTTGTCAATGAACTTTTCATCACAAACAGGCCATCTTTCAACAGATGCGCGTGTCTTAAAACCAAGCATCGCCCACATTTCTTCACACACATGCGGTGCGAAAGGGGACAAAAGAATTACGGTATTTTTAACAGCAATTGTAAGCACTTTTTTATCATCAGATGTTTTTACACTTTTCGCATACTTGATAATATCTCCAACAAGCGCCATAATTGAGCCAATAGCAAAACTGAACCTGAACTTTTCAATATCTTCTGTTGTTGTCTTTATGGTTTTATGCATTAGAGAGAGCAATTGCTTTGATTTCATATCAAGCGTTTTTATGTCAAAATCACTCGAGACGAAACTGCCTTTATTATCCTTTACAAAATTATGGAATTTTGTCAAAAACCTGTTTGAAGCAGCAACTCCTGTATCTGACCACTCAAGTTCTTTTTCAGGAAGCGCTGAAAAAAGCATAAACATTCTTGCAGTGTCCGCCCCAAATTTATCAATTATAACTCCGGGATCCACTACATTTCCAACAGATTTTGACATCTTTGTCCCGCCCTTTAAGACCATTCCCTGGGCCAAAAGGCGGCTGAAAGGCTCATCAATATCAACAAGCCCTAAATCCCGAAGCGCTTTTGTGAAAAAACGGGCATACAAAAGATGAAGGATGGCATGCTCAATACCGCCAATATACTGGTCAACAGGCATGAAATATGATGCATCTTTCTTGTCAAAAGGAAGTGTATTACATTTGGGTGATGTAAATCTCAAGAAATACCATGACGAGTCTACAAATGTATCCATTGTGTCGGTCTCCCTTTTTGCGGTGCCGCCGCATTTAGGGCACTTGGTGTTCACAAAATCCGAAACACTTTCAAGCGGATTTCCATGTCCTGTGAATTTTGCGCTTTTAGGAAGTACAATCGGAAGCTCTTTTTCTTTGACAGGAACAGTCCCGCATTTTTCGCACAACACAAAAGGAATCGGCGTTCCCCAATACCTCTGCCTTGATATCAGCCAGTCCCTGATTTTGAAATTAATTGTTCTTTTGCCGTATTTTTTCTTTTCAAGAAAATCCATTATTTTTTCTTTTGCTTTATCGTTTTCAAGACCGTCAAAATCACCCGAATTTACAAGAACTCCGGGCTCAATATAGGCATTTTTCATTTTTTTTGAATCAAGATTTTCTTTTTTTGGCGCAATTACAACATTAATTGGAAGCTTGTATTTCTTTGCGAACTCAAAATCCCTTTGGTCATGTGCCGGAACCGCCATAACAGCACCGGTGCCGTATTCCATGAGCGCATAATCCGCAATATATATCGGACATACATCATCAGTAACAGGATTTGTGAAATATTTTCCGATAAATATGCCGTTTTTCTCTTTACCCTTAGCAGTCCGTTCAATTGATGGTGTTTTTCGCATTTTTTCAACAAAAGAAACAACCTTTTTTTCGTATTTTGTTCCTTTGACAAGTTCAATTACTTTTGGATGTTCTGGCGCCATCACAAGATATGTTATTCCAAAAACAGTGTCAGGTCTTGTTGTAAATGTAGAGATTGTTTCGTGAGAATCATTCACTTTAAAGAACATTTCAACACCCGTGCTTTTTCCAATCCAGTTTTTCTGCATGGTGCGCACTTTCTCAGGCCACTGGTCAAGCTTTTCAATATCGGAAAGAAGCTCATCCGCATAATCTGTGATTTTCAGGAACCACTGGGCAAGGTCTTTTTTGACAACGCCTGTTTTGCATCTCCAGCATTTTCCTTCCTCAACCTGTTCATTTGCAAGCACAGTTTCGCATTTAGGGCACCAGTTTATCGGCGCCTCTTTTTTATACACAAGACCCTTTTCAAAAAGCTTGATAAAAATCCATTGGTTCCACTTATAGTATTCGGGAGTGCTCGTAGCAATTTCTCGCGACCAGTCATAAGAAAAACCCATTGCCTTTTGCTGTTCTTTCATCATCTTGATGCATTTGGCCGTCCACACAGCAGGTTTCGCGTTGTTCTTTATAGCGGCGTTTTCAGCAGGAAGCCCAAAAGCGTCATAGCCCATAGGATAGAGCACATTAAACCCCTGCATTCTTTTGTAGCGGGCAATTGCATCACCAATAGAATAGTTTCGTACATGCCCCATATGGAGTTTTCCTGAAGGGTATGGAAACATCTCAAGGACATAGTATTTTTTCTTTTTTGTATCCTTTTTTGTATCAAACAGTTTTTCTTTTTCCCATGCGTTCTGCCATTTTGAATCAATGTCTTTGAAGTTCATATAATTCGCCTATAATATACAGCTATATACGCCAACAAGTTTTATAATTGTTTTTTCTCCCGGTATATATCTATAGGCCTTTTAGGCGGACCGGTTTCATGAATTACATATCCGCTGCAAACCCTAAGCACATTTTTTTCATTATTATATATTTCTTCCACATTACGCACCGTATTAAATCATTTTTTACACTGAAAAGAAAAAATCAAAATAATTGAAAAACAAAATCATCTCTCTCGCCCGCAATTTCAGTTCACTTGGTTTTGGAAATCACGAGCGCGTATCTAGACTAGAAGCACGAGTACAAGAAAAAGAAGAAAAGACACATCCGCAAAGCTAGTTTGGTTCGTTTCAGTTTCCAATGCGAATGTTTGTTGGTTCATTTTTTAACACAATAAGAACATTATGGCCTATATGGTGCGTCATTACCCAAATAACGGCAACAGTTCGGACCTGGTTGATTTAGAGTGTGTGGTCTGTTGCGGTCACCAATTTTTTCAAGATTAAGCCCTATTGTTGTTAACGGGTATATATTCATATCAAATCTCCTCCATATTTAATTCTAAACATAAATTATCTT
>JAUVEX010000157.1 GCA_030594585.1 archaeon
CATTTTTTTTGAATCAAGATTTTCTTTTTTTGGCGCAATTACAACATTAATTGGAAGCTTGTATTTCTTTGCGAACTCAAAATCCCTTTGGTCATGTGCCGGAACCGCCATAACAGCACCCGTGCCGTATTCCATAAGCGCATAATCCGCAATGTATATGGGGCAAACATCATCAGTAACAGGATTTGTGAAATATTTTCCGATAAACATACCGTTTTTTTCCTTGCCTTCGGAAGCGCGTTCAATTGATGGTATGTTTCTTGCAGCTTTGACAAAATCATGCACGGGTTTCTCATATTTTGTCCCTGAAACAAGTTTTTTCACAAGCGGGTGTTCAGGTGCAAGAACAATATATGTTATTCCAAAGACTGTATCAGGTCTTGTTGTAAATGTAGATATTGTTTCGCCAGAATCCTTCACTTTAAAGAATATCTCAACACCTGTGCTTTTTCCAATCCAGTTTTTTTGCATGATGCGCACTTTTTCAGGCCATCGGTCAAGCTTTTCAATATCGGAAAGAAGCTCGTCAGCATAGTCTGTAATTTTCAAGAACCACTGCGCAAGGTCTTTTTTGACAACTCCTGTTTTGCATCTCCAGCATTTTCCTTCCTCAACCTGCTCATTTGCAAGAACAGTCCCGCATTTAGGGCACCAGTTTATCGGCGCCTCTTTTTTGTAAACTAAGCCTTTTTCAAAAAGTTTGATGAAAATCCACTGATTCCACTTATAGTATTCCGGAGTGCTCGTAGCAATTTCACGCGACCAGTCGTAAGAGAACCCCATAGCTTTTTGCTGTTCTTTCATCATATGGATGCATTTGGCCGTCCACACAGCAGGTTTCGCATTGTTCTTTATTGCCGCGTTTTCAGCAGGAAGTCCAAAAGCGTCATAGCCCATAGGATAAAGCACATTAAACCCCTGCATTCTTTTGTAGCGGGCAATTACATCACCAATAGAATAGTTCCGTACATGCCCCATATGGAGCTTTCCTGAAGGGTATGGAAACATCTCAAGGACATAGTATTTTTTCTTTTTTGTATCCTTTTTAGTATTGAACAGTTTTTCTTTTTCCCACGCGTTCTGCCATTTTGAATCAATGTCTTTGAAGTTCATATAATTCGCCTATAATTATAATATACTGGTTTATTCACTAATAAGTTTTATAATTGTTGTGCGTTGGGTAACTGCCTAATAGCGTTTATTTTCTCGATAGGCATCTGTAGGGTGTGGTTTTCTTTCGGGGGGGGCTTGCCATGTAATCGGGCTGCTTGCAATCCGAAGTACGGGCCGCGTGTATATTTCTTCATTCATCTCATTCACCTTGAATTATGTTTTCTTTGTGTTTTTGACAAAAAAATAAAAATCAGTTAAAAAAATTGTAAAATAACTGCTGCGCCCGCAATTTCAGTTCACTTGGTTTTGTAAATCACAGGCGCGCATTTAGGCTAGAAGCACGAGTACAAGAAAAAGAAAAAAAGACACATTCGCAAAGCTAACTTGGTTCATTTCAGTCTTTTTTGCGAATGCTTTTTGGTTCATTTTTTAACACAATAAGTAACATTATGGCCTGTAGGCTGCTTCACACAAATAACTGCAACAGTTCGGACCTGGTTGATTTAGAGTGTGTGGTCTGTTGCGGTCACCAATTTTTTCAAGATTAAGCCCTATTGTTGTTAACGGGTATATATTCATATCAAATCTCCTCCATATTTAATTCTAAACATAAATTATCTT
>JAUVEX010000016.1 GCA_030594585.1 archaeon
GAACTGTCAGTGTATCAGGCAATGTCATCACATGGACCGTCGGTGATCTTATGACCGAAAACGCGACTATGACATACACTGCAACCCACGACAACACACAACCTGGTGGCACAAAGGCGGTAAATGACCTGGTAACATACGACGACGACGAGGACGACAAAACAGTCACATTCCCTGACCCAACAGTGAATGTCCGCGGTTGTGCTGCAAACCTAGTGCTGAACCCCAAAACAGCAACCAATGAACTCGGTACATTCGGCCAGACACACACAGTGACCGCTACAGTAACGGATGACTTCAAAAATCCGGTAGCCAATATATTGGTGAACTTCAACATCCTTGCAGGACCAAACAACGGTATGTCTGATTCCAGCAACACAGACGGCATCGGCGAAGCTAAGTTTACATACGCAGCAACACAGGGATTGGCAGGACTGGGTATGGATAGTATAGTCGCTGTTGCACCCAGGCAGTCAAATGTGTATGCAGACTTAGAATCTGAGGAGGTCTTCAAGTACTGGGTTGACACAACACCACCAACTGCGGCATGTGTTGAGACTGTAAACCCATCAGGTAAGAAAATACCGGGTGCTAAAAATGAGGATGGATTCTATGAGCTTTTTGCAAAGGACCATGTTGACCCCAACCCGCAGATATATGTACTTGACACAGGCAGCGGCACAGTATTCGGACCATACGCAATTGGCACTAAAATTAAATACACCCAAGCCCCCGGGGCAAACCCAAGTGCAAGCAGCCTGATAGGCGGGCCTAAAAGCGCAATAGACTGGCACCTCAAAGGCACAGGCGACGCAGCAGTCTATGCTGTTGACGCATCAGGCAATGTAGGAACAAAAATGATGTGCCTTGTTGCACCCCCACCAAAATGAGACTGCCAAAATAAAACATAAATCTTGAGAGGGCTTAAAAACCCTCTATTTCTCTTATTTTTACACATAGTATTGATGGATATCAAAAAAGTCAATATTTGAAGAAAACTCATTTATCTTCAATAACATCCGCAAAAGGGCTTACATAATCGTCTTTTTCTTTCTTGGAATCATTATCGTCTTTTTCATCTTCCGCTTCTTTTTGTTCTTCTTCGTTTTTTTCAGGAGTATCTTCCGAATCCACATTATTGTTCGTATCTTCTTCATCAGTATTCGGGGTTTTTTCTTTTTTTGGCGCAGGTTTTTCATCAGTTTTGGGCGGTTCTTCGGTAGTTTCTTTTTTTGTTTCTTCCTCAAGCCCGTCTTTCTTTTCTTCCGGAGTTTCTAATTCTTCTTCAGCAACAACCCGTTCTTTTGGTTCTTCTGTTTCCGCGTCTTCATCCTTGAAGCTTTCTTCAGTAACCCCTTTATCCATAAAATACTGCTTTACTTGGCTTTGGCTCGTAAGCCCGAAATAATCAAGGAATTTTCGGGTTATGGACACCATATTCGTATGGCCTGATGGCTCGGTTCTTATAAATCCTTTGCCGCTAAGCTCTTTTATGTGGTCATAAGCCCTGTTTCCCCGAAGCTGTATGACTTCCGACTGTTTTATCGGGTTTTTGAATGCAACTAATGACAGCGTTTGCATAACTGCGCGCGTCAAGTCCCTTTCAGGCGACAGATGCTCAACATGCTTTAAGAATTCGTCCTTTACCTTAAGCTCAAAAATACCCTCTTTCCTTTCAACAACCTTTATCCCGTGCTCATCATAGTGGTTTTCCATATCCTTTAGAATATCTAATATCTTCTTTTTGGGCATGGATTTTATCGGTTTTACAATCGCATACAATTCTGCAAGAGAAAGCGGCTTTGCAGCTACAAAAAGTGCAGCTTCCAGGATGTTTTTTATATCTTTCATGTAGATTGCCGCAGTTTTCTTTCAAGTTCATTCAAGCGCAGCGAAAATTTCTTTACCTGCAGCTTGTCTAAAAGGTCTGGATAGCGGTTTGCCTGGTCTAAAACAAATTTAAGCCGAGTCATTTCTTTTTTATATTCTATAACATTGTCTGTATTTTTCATCATAATATTACACCTTGTGAATTTTTATATCTCCAAAAAGCTCGTCCTGTGTACATCGTACGCGCTCCTCATTTGAAAGGTGCAAAAGAGAGCTGAATGTCCTTAGCGTGTCTTCTGAACCGCTTTTGTTGCCCAATAGCTGTGAAAACACCACTCCGCCGCCTTGAGTTCGTGAAAGAAAGTCATTTATCTTGCCGTAAAGCTCTTCAATGCTTTCGCTTATGTCCTGGCCGTTAAGCTCAACCTGGAAAAAATGTTTTGCCTCTCGCCTATGCTTTACCTTCATGGCACCCCCAAGAGCGTCGATAAGCTCATCCAGGGTCACTCTTCTTTTAGGCTGCCGCCGTATCGGGAGCTGTATGTTTGGAAGGATTATTTTTTTATCATCCCCAACAGTCATTAAAGGCGCATCCTCGTCAAACCCGCTTAAGAAGTCATCTTCAAAAGCGTCTTCCAATGCTGCTTCATCGCCCGTATAACTCAATGTTTCTGATTTCAGGCGGTATATTATGGCTGCCGCAAGAAGAATCTTTGAAGGCACTGTAAGATCCATATGCCTCATTTTCTGTATGTGGTCAGAAAGCCGGTCATTCAGCTTGAAAAGGTCAACATCCCATGGATCCATGTCCTTTGTAAGGCTGGTAAGAACTTCTCTCCAAGCCCCTTCAGAGATAAGCTCAAACAGATTTTCATTATCAACAGGACCAATAGAGACTATTGTCTCAAAAGATTTATCTTCCATCGTGTATACCACCAACGCAATTCAAAAAATTTGAAAAGTTAATCCTTTTTTCCAATCCACCAAAGCATTTTTTTGCCAAGGCCTACATTTGCCGTCTCAAGCTTGCCTTTTATCTTGCCTTCGGATTTAAGTTTATAGCAGTGGATATTTGCTGTTGACCAAGAAATATTTGCCTGTTTTGCAAGTTCATAGGTAGAAATAGGCCCTTTGGATCTTTTTAGAATCTGCTGTGTTATCTGGTCTACTGTAATGTTTTTCATTTGTCTTACCTCCCGTGTCTATAAACACGATTTTGCTCCCTCAAACAAATCGTGGCTACACGGCAATATGTCGAGATATCGCCGATGTACAATACTGTGCCTAAGGGAGTATATAAAGGTTGTTGTGATTTAGTATATAGGTTTTATAAGTGCTTTGATTACGAAGCAGGCGTATCCGAGGAAGAAAATATTGTGCGCTTTTCCATAGATGAAAGAAAATTAACTTCTATTTTTATTGTTTCAGGGATTATAAGTTCTTTATAAAGACGGACAGCAATATCCGAAAAGGGTTCTGATACAGAGGTATCATATTTTAAGGCTATTTCTTTTATATGTCTAATAACTTTTTGCTCTTGTTGTTTATCTGTGACCGTTTCTTCAATTTTTTTTCTATCTTTTGAATCAATTAATAGCGCATAAGTTTTTGGATTTTCGCAAAGTTTTGCATTTGCAATAATAATGCCTGTAAAAATTCGTGAAACAATTGGTTTAATCACAGAAGAATCAAGAGATTCTAAAACCTCTTTTGATGCGGGTAAATATTGGTTTTCTTTGATAGTGGTGTTGTATAGACCTTCAAGAAATGAGTAATATTTTGATATGATGTTTTTTTCAACTAACTTGCTATTTTTAGGTATGTTCTTAAGTATATTTTCTACTTTAGAATCGCCATAAGCATATTTTAGTCTTTCAGCAAAAGCAGATATTATTTGTTCGTCATATTTTTCTAAAAGAGTTCTTATATCATTTAGGTTAGCGAAGTCCGACATTTTACCACTTACTAATGAACATTTATAAACTTTCGTTTAAACAGATAGATTATGGTCTACAAATATAATATATTTCACGAACTTCCGCACCCGCAAATAGATGAACTCGCATCGTTTTCATTAGTTCCTGCATTCTATGAAAACGAAATGGCGAAAAGAAACAGCGGTGCGGTTATATCATCACACGAGAGCATAAAAAGCATAACAACGAATCAAGAGGCTGTTTTAAGGAAGTTTGTTCCCGCATACAGCAGAAGTGAAAATAAAAGAAACAACGAGGTCATTGAACAATTGGTTGAAATTTACGAAAATATCGATGGCCCCTGTTCTATGGCCGTAAATACCGTAGAGGAATTAGAACAACATATGTTAAATGCA
Source organism: archaeon (assembly GCA_030594585.1). Taxonomy (GTDB): domain Archaea; phylum EX4484-52; class EX4484-52; order EX4484-52; family B79-G9; genus GLR112. The sequence continues at coordinate 4,163 of JAUVEX010000016.1, forward strand.
TACCAGATTTCTTACGCGCATTATGCTGTAGCATACAAAGACGGTATGACAAACATGGATAGCTATGAAAATATAACTTACTTTCCTCGCCTTTGCTGTGATATTTCCGGAATAAATTTGATGCTTTCACTTATGGCTTTTGGATATCCGAATGCTTCTTATGTATCCAGCGATTATGGAAATCATTGCTACACAATCATGCCATTTAAATACAAAGAAGAAAAGGGAATAATACTTATAGACCCCACATCAGACCAGCTTTGGTCGAATATTGAAAAACGACCACGAAATATGGTTTCTGTATATTTGTTAAACGATAAAAATACCTGGGAATATAAAACTGATTGGAGCAATGGGGCGGATTTGTTTCCGAGCGGTGCAATGCATATAGGTGCTTTAAAAAAACACCATTCAAAAAAAAGATTTTTGCAAGACGATAGTTGTTATGATCGTATAGAGCCCACACTTGAAAAAGCATTTGCAAATCCAATTAATCTGGCAAATATAGAAATACCCCGCGAAATAGTCAACGAGATTTCAGAAGTAAACAACACTTCAATAATTTCGCGCTGGTTAAACAGTATAAAATCGGGACAGACAATCACTATTTAAACAGCACTGGCGCTTGTCGTCTCAATAGCATTTCCGTCTTCGTCGAGCCTGACACCAAACACCTGCGAGATTCCCTGCTGCATTGAGATGCCGTAAACCCTCTTTGAGCGCCGCACAGTTATGTCGTTATGCGAAATTACAAGGAACTGCGCGCTTCCGGAATATTTCAATATGATGTCCCCTATTATCTCCGCATTTGCCTTGTCAAGTGCTGCATCAATTTCATCCAATATATAGAACGGCGACGGCCTGTATCTTTGGAGCGCAAACAAAAACGCAATTGCCGTCATTGTTTTCTCGCCGCCTGAAAGAAGATCAATTGTCATGAGTTTTTTGTTTTTGGGCTGCGCTTTTATTAAAAGCCCGGACTCGATATCCTCTTCATCCTCAATTTCAAGCCGCGCTTCGCCGCCATTTACATCAAAATAAACTTCTGAAAATGCTTTTGATACAAAATCAAGCGTGGTCTTAAACATGATTTTTCTCTTTTCTTCTATCTGTTCTATCATCTGTTCAATTGAAGCCCGCTCTTCTTTTAGGTTCTCGACTTTCTTTTTGAAATCAAGATAGTCCTTTTCAATTTCATCGAATTCTTCAATTGATTTCATGTTCACAAGGCCAATATTTCTAAGGCTTCTCTCAAGGCTTCTGATTTCGCGGTCAAGCTTATCAGGGTCGCCTTTTTCAAGCTCTTGTTCCTTATCTTTGTATTTTTCGAAATCAAGCTTAAGTGTGTCGTATTCTGCTTCAAGCCGGGCTCGCCTTAATTTCAGGTTCTGCACTTCAGAGTCAAGTGTCAGGTTCTGTTCGTATTGCCCTTTTCTGGATTTTTTCATTTCTTCGATTTTTTCTTCAAGCTCTTCTTTTTTCTGCTGGTATGCAACAACATCCCCGCCTTCTTTTTTCTCTAAAGCTCGTTTCTCATCAAGAAGAATGTTTAAATCCCCAATCTCTTTTTTAATGTCTTCAATTTCAGAATTAAGCTTGATTTTCTTTCCCTCATATTCCCGTATATCCGTAACATCAGAAATATTGATATTTTTCTTCGCCTTATTTATGGAACCTCCAACAATGGCGCCGCCTGCTTCAAAAAGCTCGCCGTCAAGAGTCACAACCCGAAGCCCCCTGACTTTTCTTGCAGCGTCAACAGACTCTGCGACAAGCGTGTCCCTGAAAACATTTCTGAAGGCTTCTGTGTATTTGGCGTCGTAATTGACGAGATTGACTGCAAAATCAAGAATTCCGGGCATCTTTGATGCAAGCTCTGCTTTTGCAGAACTTGGCGGGTTTCTTATCCTGTCAAGCGGGAGGAACCGCACTCGTCCAAGGCCATTGCTTTTAAGATAGTCAACACCTTGTATTGCGGTGTTTTCTTTTTCAACCACAATGTCGTTTATGTGCCCCCCTGCCGCAATCTGTATTGCTGTCTGGAACTGGGCGCCAACAGATCCTAAATCCCTTATTGTTCCTGCAATATCAAGACCGCTGTTCAATATTGCTCGCACAGAACGGCTGCCGACATCCTCACCCTTTCTGTCAGCTATTGTACTTAGTTTTTCAATCATGCTGTCAAGAGTTTCTATCTCTCGCCTGTTTGCATTTATCAGCCCTTCTCTTTTTAGTATCCGCGAATTTATTTCGTCTATTTCGCCTCTAAGTTCAGCATTGACACTTTTCTTTAATATTGTGTTTTCAATTTCTTTTATCTGCTTTTCAATATTTTCAAGCCCGTCATCATAATCACCGACATTTCCGACAAGGGATTTTTTCTCGCCCTCTTTAAGCTTTAGTGTGCTGTCAATATTTTCAAGCGCGCCCTTTACAACATTCACGCGCGTAAAGGCCATCTGCGCGCGCGCTTTTTCAAGGGACACTTCCATTTCCTTTACTTTAAGGGCATTGTCGCGCTCTTTTTGAAGCTTCTTTACAGTCTCATCTTTCTGCCCAAGTATGATGCTTGCATCCTCAAGATTTCTCTCGGCGTCTGTAAGTTCTTCTATTGCCTTTGCCTTTTTTTCATTGTATTCTTTGATGCCGGCAACATCATCAATTACTTCCCGCCTTTCTTTTGGCTTCATATCAATTATGTGCGTTACATCCCCCTGCTGTATGAAATTGTTTCCGTCAGGTGATGTCCCTGCTTTTTTAAGGATTTCTGTTATGTCTCCCCTTGTTGACATCTTGCCGTTGAGGCGATAATAAGATGTTCCGTGCCTGTTTACTTTTCGGGATATTACAATCTCTTCATCCATTTCAGGTATTGTCTTATCAGAGTTATTGAGGTATAGCTCAACTTTGGCATAGTCTGCAGGTGTTTTTCCATGCCCGCCGTTGTAGATGACATGATCCATTCGCCCGGCTCGCATGGAGCGCGAATTTCTTCCAAGAACAAAGATAAGGGCATCAGTGACATTGGACTTGCCCGAGCCGTTGGGGCCAATCACAGCATTGAACCCGTCAAAAAGAGGGATAACTGTTTTTCTTGCAAACGACTTAAAGCCGTGTATAACAATTTTGTCAAATTTAATCATGTGTCTCCCTTCTAACCATCCTAAAAAAGCTGTATAAAAATATTGTGCTTGAAGTATATAAATTGTTTTGGTGTTGCGTGCCGAAAGAGCGCCTGTTCAAAAACATATATAATATCTGTGCGCATAAGTTTATCGGGGATAAAAAATGATTGTAGAAGTTCTTGAAGTGGCAATAGGGCAGGTACCTTTGTTCTATCAACAGGCGCTTTTCCTTTTTGCGCTTATAGGTGCAGGCATTGGGGGATACATTGACTTAAAGACAACAGAGATACCTGATTTAGTCCCAATATCAATGGCGGCAGTAGGGCTTGTGATTCATGGATATCTCGCATACACTCTTTCAAGCATAAATTATCTGGTATGGCCTGTGGCTGTTGCTCTCGGTTTCCTTTTATTTGGCTATGCGCTTTATTATACCGGCCAGTGGGGTGAGGCAGATGTCCTTCTTTTGGCTGCTGTCGGTTTTTTGGTGCCATACCCACTATTATTTTTTGCGGTAAATACTGCGCAGTTCGCATGGCCTTTTTTGTATCTTGTAAACACATTCATTGTGGGCGGCGCATATTCGCTCATCTATGCAGGAATTCTTTCATACAATACAAACGGATTTACCCAAAGATATTTCGATGATATAAAAACACATACAAAAGAACTTAAAAAAATAATTATTCTGTCAGCTTCCGGTTTTTTAGTGCTTCTTTTAATTCTTTTCCGCATATTTTCCGTTAACGCAGTAAGGGCAAAAGAGATGCTTGTGGCACAAATGTGGGTATTTGTCCTGTTTGTTTTTGTTATTTTCTTTTTCTATCGTTTTGCTTTTGTTGTGGACAATTTCTGCTTTAGGAAAAAAGTTGGTGTGAAGGAATTAAAAGAGGGCGATGTTCTTGCAGAGGATATGAGTGTTGGAAAATCAAAATATTCAAGCAAGCTATTCATAGGCCTTGAGAAAACAGACATTGAAAAAATAATAACTGCAAACCCCAAAAAACAGGTCTGGATAAAAGAAGGCATCCGTTACGGCCCAACATTTTTCTTTACGCTATTGACACTGTGGCTTTTTGGGGATGTTTTGTTTTTGGTTCTGGGGATTGTCTGATAAAAAATATATAACTGATACATACTAAATTATGCATATGGCGAATAAAAGCAAGGTAACATATGATAAGCTGATAAAACAGCACTTAAAAATTCTTAAGGGCCTTCAGTATAAGTCCGGCCTTTTTGCGGCATCAAACAAAAATGTGTCAACAGGCTATGATAAGTCATGGCTGCGGGATAATTTTTACGAATGCATTGCCTTTGAAGTCATAGGCGACTGGGATACTGTTGAGAAAACATACGGGGCGCTTCTCGATATTTTTCTAAAGCATGAAGCAAAGATAGATGCAGCAATAAAACAAAAGCCAGAACACAAACACGAATACATCCACGCGCGGTTTAATCCAAAAAATTTTGACGAGTTCTGGGATGATTGGGGCAATAAGCAAAATGATACAATAGGCGCGATTCTTTTTAGGATTGGGGAGCTTGAACACCACCATAAAAGAACCATACTTAAAAACGACAATCATGTAAGGATTGTAAATAAGCTTGTAAAATATCTTGACAGCATACAATACTGGCATGACAAGGACAGCGGCATGTGGGAGGAGGATGAAGAAGTCCATGCATCTTCTGTCGGAGCATGCGTTTCCGGCCTTAAGTCCATAAAAAATCTTGCGCAAATCAAAGTCCCGGATCGCATGATAAAAGAAGGACGAAAGACATTAAAACACCTTCTTCCGCGTGAATCAGGGAGAAAATTTGTTGACCTCTCACTTCTTTCTTTGATATATCCATACAATATTGTCACAAAAAAGCAAAGAGACACAATACTTGAAAATGTTGAATATTTTCTTTTGCGCGAGCACGGAGTCGTAAGGTATAAAAACGACCATTATTACAATAAGAACACTGACGGCTACAGCGAAGAGGCGGAATGGACATTTGGCTTAAGCTGGCTTGCAATAATTTATGAGCGCATGGGGAATAAAAGAAAAGCAAAATCGTTTTTGGATAATATGCTGGATACTCAAACATCTAAAGGGATACCCGAGCTTTATTTTTCAAATTCGCCCAAATTCAATGAAAACAATCCTTTAGGCTGGAGCGAATCACTTTTCATTGTGGCGCTCCATGATATGAATGAGAAAATCTTAAAAGCACACTGAGTCTATAACCCAAATCCGTAATCATTATATACTCCTTAATACAAAATATATTTCATGAAAACACCAAGACCGCTTATCATAATCAATTTTAAGGCGTACAACGAAACAACAGGCGCTAAAGCATCTGCTCTTGTAAAGTCCCTTGAGGCCGTGTATTTAAATCACAGGGTTGATGTAATTGCCGCAGTCCAGGCCACAGATATATATCGAATTGCCCAAGTGTCAAAAACACCTGTCTTTGCACAGCACATGGATTTGATCAATCCGGGAGCAAATACTGGCTTCATTCTTCCTGAAAGCGTTGTTGATGCAGGGGCAGCAGGTATTCTTATAAATCACGCAGAGCACCAGGTGCCAATGGATACAATAGAGAAGACCATTGAGCGGGCAAAAAAGCTTAAGCTTACAACAGTTGTATGTGTTGCGGATGCCGCACAGGCAAAAGCAGTTGCTGTTTTTGAGCCGGATTATATCGCTTTTGAGCCGCCCGAGCTTATAGGCGGGGATATTTCAGTATCAACAGCAAAGCCGGAAGTGATAACCGAATGCCTTAAGAAAATACGGCTTACCACAATAAAAACAGAACTTCTTGTAGGTGCAGGGGTAAAGACACGGAAAGATTTGGAAATTTCCATGAGATTGGGCGCAAAAGGCGTTCTTGTAGCATCAGGAATAGTTTGCGCGAAAAACCCTGCAGAAGTCCTTATGTCCTGGGTGGCGGAAATAAATGGTTGAATTCTACAAGTACAAAGAAACATCAGAATTCTTAGACCCAAAAGCAAATTATACACACACTCAGCAGACAATAGAATTTAGGAAACACCCCCTTACAGGCAGTTGGTGCAGGATAAATATTGACCGGGCAAAAAGGCCCCACACAAATGGCGGCACACTAAAAGAGGTTGACAAAAAAATACAGGCTATTGCAAAAAAGACAGAAAACTGTTTTTTCTGCCCCGCAAATGTCAATAAAAAAACACCAAAACACCAAAAGCACATAAGCCCTGAAGGAAGGCTTCACAAGGGCCAGTTTATTTTATTCCCTAATCTTTTTCCTTTCGCACCATACCACGGCGTAGGCGTCCTTAAGGAAAAGCATTTTGTTGCACTCAATAATCTTGATGCGCGCACTTGGGAAAACGCTCTTGAAACAACAATAGAATGGTTCAAAAAAGTATATTCTCATGATTCTTCTGCGCGGTTTGCTTCATTTAATTTCAATTATCTTATGCCTGCAGCAGCATCTTTGATTCACCCCCACATACAGCCGATTGTGGATAAAAGGGCAGACAACGGCATTGACGATATTTTAAAGAAAAGCTGGCAGTATTCGCATGACAACAATTCCAATTTCTGGCAGGACCTGCTTGACAATGACGAGGAAAGGTATATCGGAAAGACAGGAAAAAGCGTGTATTGGCATGCATCGTTTGCACCATCCTGCGCCAACGAGGTTGTGGGCGTTGTATGCGGAAAGTCATCCTGTTTAGAGCTTGACAGTAACGATATAGAAGGGATTTCTGAAGGAATCGCAAAAGTATTGCGGGGGCTTTATGCCAAAGGGGTTCGCAGTGTTAACATGGTTATAAATTCCGCTCCGTTGAATGAATCTTTATCATCTTTTTTCTATCTGAACATCCGTATTGTATCCCGTAGCTTAATGGTTGATGACTACACAACAGACCAGGGATTCATGGAACTGCTCCACAAAGAGCCTGTGATAAGCACAATCCCCGAAATGGTCGCGGAGGAATTAAGGGAATATTTCTGATAAAGATTTTAGGTTCTTCAAATGAACTTAAAGACAAGCGAACGAATGTGGGCGTAGAGTAGTTTTTTAGATGATTTAACTTAAGGGTGTGTCTGTATCTGTTAAAGGGGACCCCATTCTAAAATTTTATCGGCACACCACTTAAAGCAGCTATATAAATAAATAAAATGAATTACTAAATGACGATGATGCATATGGATTCAAATAATGCTTTGGTTGTTTTTAAGGACAAGAAAATAAGAAGGGTTTGGCACGACAATGAGTGGTACTTTTCAGTAGTTGATATAATTTCAGTTCTTACAGAACAGTTGGATTTCCAAAAATCGAGGAAATATTGGAATAAGCTTAGCCAAAGGCTGAAAGAAGAAAGCAGTGAAGTGGTGACAAATTGTCACCGGTTGAAACTTCCTGCTGAAGATGGAAAATTAAGAGATACAGACTGCGCAAATGTGAAATCAATTTTTAGGATAATCCAGTCAATACCTTCAAAAAATGCAGAACCGTTTAAACAATGGCTGGCTCAAGTTGGTTATGAGCGAGTCCGGGAAATAGAAGACCCGGAACTTGCCCAAAAACGTATGAAAGAACTCTACAAGGCTAAAGGCTATTCTCTCGAATGGATTGAAAAAAGAGTAAGGGGCATTGCTATACGGGATGAGCTTACAGACGAGTGGAAAAAAAGAGGTATTGACGAACAAAAAGATTTTGCAATACTCACAGCAGAAATTTCTAGAGCAACATTTGGGATGACACCAACAGAATACAAACAACATAAAAATTTACCAAAACAATCAAAAGCTAATCTACGAGATCATATGAATGATTTAGAATTAATTTTTACAATGCTCGGCGAACGCATGACAACAGAAATATCACAAGAAGAAAAACCGGGAACTTTTAACCAAAATAAAGAAGTTGCCAAAAGAGGCGGAAATGTAGCTGGAACTGCTAGAAAAGACGCTGAAAAAGAATTAGGCCGTCCGGTAACAACCAGACAAAACTATCTTTCTAAACCTGAAAAGAAGAATAAGTTTTTGGATAAAAACAATAACTAATGAACTCTAACTCTTATTAATTTAAGAACCCCCCTGTCGTCGTGGGAACTCAAATTTTATTGAACTTAACTTCTGTGCTTTTGAGAAGTTCTTGTACTTATGTTGATTGTTAGCAAGAATTTGGACGGAGCGAAGCGGAGTCTTAAAAGCACTTGTTAAGTCCCCTGAACGAAGTGAAGGTCGAGCCTTCGAAGAAGGTGAAGAAGTCGCTGACCTAGGGCGCCTCAATATTGTTTTACTAGTTTGTATTCCCCTCCAAAAGAAGGGCTTTCTTTTTCAAATTCACAGGTAATCATATGAACTTTATTGACACCGTTGAATGTTTCATATTCATAGTCAATATCATACCTGAAGATACCATTGTGTGTTTTATTGGCTATTAATAAAAATAGAAGAGAATTATGACTATCTCCACCAATACGATATAATTTAGAGCAATTTGTGTCATTAT
>JAUVEX010000144.1 GCA_030594585.1 archaeon
TCTGTTTTTCCGCTATTTCCATTAATCTCTATAAGCACACCCTTAAGCGGTGAGCCGCCCGCAGTTACTTGGAATGTGATTGAATATATTGGTATTGGGTTTACATAAATAGTCATTGATGTCTGATCCGGTGTGTTCTCAAGCCCTAAGCATATAGGGTCATTAGAGATGCCTGTAACCGTTATGTCGTGGTTTCCTACATATATAGGAGTCCAGCTGAAAGAATGGTAGCTTGGTGTTGTTACATCGCCATTAGCATCAAGAGTCATTGTGCCTGTCGCAACAGTTGCACCTACGCTGTCTTTTACAGTGTATGTGATGTCCGTTGTAATAGGCGTTAGCACATGGCTTAGGTCTGCATAATTGCTTATCTTCCCGAAACTGTTTGTCTGTAAGATTCCAACAATAGGATTAGGGTCAAAAATAGTAAGGTCATTTAAAATCGTATAGCACTCATTTGTTGGCCGTGCGGGAAGGACAGAAAAGTCCTTTGTAACATCCTGGTCAATTGAGCTTGAGCATTGTGCATCAATTACCTGCGTTGTTATTGTTGCTGTGTATGCCCCGTCAGTTGTCGGCGTCCATGTGAACTCAACATCCTGCGTTGTGTTCATATAAAGCGGGGGGCCATAGTCTCCTGCATCTTTTGTATACTCTTGTGTGTCTGAATATTCCTGCGTTGTCCCTTTGGCTATATCAAGAACAACACGGATGTCTGATGAATAATATTCGTCCTTAAGCTCGTCCGGTGTAAATCCAACCCCTGTGTCTGCATCCTGAAACGCGCTGTATGTTGTCGCATCAAGGCTTGCCTGCGTGTTTATAGTCAAAGGCTCATTAGCATAAACATCATTTGTGATGTTAAAAGAATCAATTGTTGAAGCGCAGTCAGTAAGCTTGTAGAGATATTTGGTAGCGCTTGCACTGCATTGGGGATATCCTGTAGGACACCTGCTTTTCGATGTGGTTTCCAAAGGAACATACCCTGGGCTTACCCAGAATAAAGCATAACCGTAAGGCGTTGCAAGAGCGGCAGGATAATTTATTGTTATGTATCCATTCGTAGTGCTTGCCTGGTAGCTTCCGCTGAATGTATTCCCATAAGTGCAATCTGCATCACCGCAGTCAAATGTCATAACAGAAACTTCATTTATAATATTGTTCGTATCTAAATCCCTGAATAGATAAGTAATGTCTGCGGTCGCAAACGCGGCTGCTGGCAAAAGAAGTGCAAACATAATTAAAAATAAAAGTAATTTATTCATTTTATTCACCTTTAATTTGTTATGCCTCCGTTGTCATCATCATCAATAATTGCAGAAACATCACCATTTCCGCCACCACCATCACCACGGCCCATCATTTGGTCTAATAGGTCTTTCAAATTCGCAGCATTATTCTTAACAGATACAAAGAAGGCATCTGTTTCTAGGTTTGGTCGTTCATTTAAAACAATTGGTGGTTCTGTTCCGTTCTGCTGGAAGACATATCCCATACCCTGCTCGATAGGCGGTATTCGCGTTACCCGAACACCATCATATTTTTGAATCGCTTCCAATAAATCAGGGTCCATGCCGTTTACGACAAAACTCCTTCCGTCTTGGGGATTAATTCTTGCCGAATCAAAAACGCTATCATGTGATGTGATTATGCTTTCAGGAAAGGGATATTTTCCCACAAAAACATCTGTGCCGGAAAGGCCAGGAAGTATATTTTCTAAATAATGAGGAACCTCAGGAGTTATTATATCACCGTTTGCAAATCCGGTACCATTAACGGCAGACAAATTTGTATGTTCGTGGCCAGGAACCAAAAGAGCATATCTTTCCGGTAAAAGAACATCGCCGTATGGCCTTTCGGTTATTCCAAAATCAACACCTTCAGAAAAACCGAAAATCTTGCTGAAATTGTTTGGATCTGTAATGAATGTATGTGGATTTCCTTTAGAATCAAAAACTGTTATTGTTCCATCTACAACATATGTTGGTATTGGGTTCAGAATGGGTTCCGGTGTTGCAGTGGCTGTCGGTACAGGTGTTTGCGTAGCTGTTTCATTTGTGATTATTTCCGAAC
>JAUVEX010000149.1 GCA_030594585.1 archaeon
ATCTTTTCTCCTATAACAAATGCAGACAGGTGGGTTACATTGAATTCGACTTGATTTGCAACAATCTCGACTTTGGCGGGGATTTTTATCCAATCGGAAGCACAAGTTCTTGAGCCGAAATTCCATGTGGTGCATGAATAAACTTCAATCATGTTCTCGTTTTTTACAAGGGCATCATTATACGGGATTTGAAGTTGGGCATTGTCAAACGGAAGGCCAAATTCAATCACAACAAGTTTTGCGATATTTATTCCTGAAATTCCCGGGTTGCCTGTAAAATAATCATATTTTATAATATCATTTTTGCTTGATTTTAAATCAACACCATTTATCTTTACTTCCCGAATTTGCGGAAAGTTCATCACCACAGTATATTTACCCGCTTTTATATTCATAGTATATTTACCAGTTCCATCTATAACAAATTTAGTTTCGCCAAATTTAATATCTACAATTTTTGACGAATAAGGATTATTTGCCGAATCTAACAACTGTCCAGTAAGCGATAAAACATATTCAATTTTAACTTTTTCAGTAACAGCTGGTTTGTAATTACCATATGCGACTTCAACATAAATGTCGTAGGTTCCTTCCTTTTTGTCCATTTCAGGTATAATGCCTTTAAGTTTGTAGTTTCCTGAAGCATCGTCATAAGATATGGGGTTGTCATATATGTTAAGTTTTTCCTCAATGCCGTCTCCTTTAAGCCATACAGTGAAGCTTGTTAATCCGAGGCTGGGAAGGTTTGTACCTTTTTCTTGAACATGGATTGTAAACTCTTGTTCCTGTGATGTGCTTAAGGATAGTTTTGTCCCTGGGGTTGGCGATTGCATAACTGCAATCAATGCCTGGTTTACACGAACAGAATTGTATGATTTGTCTGTAACTGTATGAATTCCTCCTTTACTGTCTGTATATTCTGCTGTGATTTCAATACTGTAAAGGGCTGCAGGAATATCTTTATTTGTAAGTTGTGTGTCTAATATCCATTCCTTTAGGTTGTCGTCATATCTTTTTTCAAGAATATCTATTGCATACCTGTTGTTGTTTGTGTCAACAAGGGTTGCTGTAAATCCTGGATCTTCTTCAACCTTGACTGACACACCGTTAATCTTTAGCGAAAGCCGTATGTTTTCAAGAACGCCTGTAGGGTATATTGTCGGAACATTATCTGTTTCAGGGCTTGTTATGTCTAAGGTCATCTTTTTTACTTCAAAAGACTTTAGGGCTGATATTGTTGTTCTGTTTCCAATGCATGTGAAGTTTGCCTGGTAGTTTCCTTCCTGCGATATTGTGTATCTTCCGATGTATGGCGCATTGCCGGAATCAAGAGTGATGGATGTTATTGTTGTGTCCGGGAGTGTTAGGTATACTTTTGGAATCTCGGTGTTGTTTTGGCAGTCAACTGTGAAGTCCATCTGTACAGTGCTTGACTCAAGCCATACAGGGCTTTCGGGGTCAATATTTGCATTGCTTAAAGTTACTGCATAAGCTGTTGAAAACGAGAACATAAAAGATAGGACAAGAACCAAGAGTAACAATTTTCTTTCCTTCATGCATATCTTCCTTAAAACAATATTGATTATTTTGTGATTGGCCTAAAGCATACCTAATAGCTTTTTTATGCCCATGAATTTTGGCGGCTCGTAGGTTTTTCCGATAAGCCGCGCTGCGAGGCGCTTATATTCAATAGATGATGCGGCGTATGGGTTTTGGGCGACAACAGGAGTTTTTTCGAAGATGCTTTTCTTTATGTTTACATCTTCGGGTATTGTTCCTATGATTGGTGCTTCGCACATCATCTCAACTTCCTGTGGTGTAAGCTCCCATACGGTTCCTTGTGCGCGGTTCACAACAATGCCTAAAAGATTCTTTTTCATATCCTGCGCTACGCGCGCCACTTTTACTGCGTTTGTAACTGCCGGTATTTCTGCGTTTGTAACAATGATGACATCATCGCATGCATCAAGA
>JAUVEX010000077.1 GCA_030594585.1 archaeon
CGCCTGTGTTTTTTGTTGCCACAACAGGACATGAAAAAATAACCGCATCAAGAACAGTTATCCCGAACGGCTCATAAATGGAGGGGGATACAAAAACAGTTGATGTTGAATAAAGTTCAGCAAGCCTTTTTTTTGAAACAAAGCCCAAAAACTCAAAAGAATTAAAAACCCCCAAAGCACGGGCAAATGATTTTAAAGATTCTTCAAGTTCTCCTGTTCCGACAATAATAAATCGTGCATTAGGAACAACACCCAATATTTTTTTAGCAGCCAATATCAAATACTCTATACCTTTTTGCGCTGTAAGCCTGCCAACATAAAGTATTGTAGGTGTTAAAGATGGATTTCTTTTAACAACCTCATCCACACCAAAAGAAGAGCCATTATAGATAACTTCTGCAGTCCGCCCATATCTTTCATAAATTGCGTCTTTCATGAAATTGCTAACAGTAAATACGGTGTCTGCGCCCAATATGCCTTTTTTTTCAAGTTTTTCAATATCTCCTTTGGAATCATTAAGCGAGCGCATGTGCTCTAAAGAATGCACTGTATGCAACCAACGCACTTCCGTAGTCTTTTTTATCTTTTCTGCAGCAGCAACACCAATCCAGTCATGCGAAATAATCATATCAAAATCAAGTTCTTTTGAATGAGATTTTATTTTTTCATTGTATTCTTTAACAGCAGAAATGAATTCATCAATTGATTTGGGTTTTTTTGAAAGATTAACAGGAATTATTTTCAGGTTATTGATTGTTTCTTTTGGTTTGCCTCCAGCAGCAAAAAGAGTGACTGTGTGCCCCTGATCTGCTAACGATTCGGAAACATTTAGCACATGCACATCCATGCCGCCGGAAAAAGAATCTCCCGCACCCCAGCCGATGATTAAAAAGTTCATAGTATTAAAAATAGATAGAATAATTTAAATTTCTCTTAACATCCTTCAGGCACACCTGCAAATTCAGCTGAAACGCCCGTACAGTCAGTATAGACCTTAAGTGCTGTAAATTCCTCACACGCCATACCGCACCCGAAAACCGGAAACATTCCCCCAACACCAAAAGTTGTTGTTTCATTCTTTAAAACACAATATGTCCCGTCATGCTTAAACACCACAACTTGCTTAACGGTAATATTATTCATACCGGTATTTGACACTAAAGCAGAAAGCCCCAATATACTTACAGAATAATCAACAACACTGGCGTCGGTATATATTGTAATATTGTTCTCCCCAATTGTGAAGTTTCCCGAACCAGCATTAATTGTTGCAGTCTGTCCGGAAGAAAGGATTCCCGAATAATTTACTGTCGGGTTACCGTTGATTGAAGCGCGTGGGTTCGTTGTTTCAGTATTCAAAGATGCTGTGTTGTAAGTGATTGCTATTTCCGCGGCAGAAAGTGCGCGGTTGTATATTCTAACTTCATCAATTGTGCCATTGAAATTATTACCCATCAGTAAATTATTTGAATTAGATGTAATTGCCTCTGTTAGACTTTTGGATGACTCTAAGTTCCCATTTATATAAATACTTAAATTGTTCAAATCGTATGTCATTGCAATATGGTTCCACCCTTGTGAAAGAGACGCATTAACAGTTTGATTATTAATTTTTCCAACAGCAGAATCTCTGCCAAAGGACAATCCGTAAGCACCAGATTTATGGATTCCTATTGCATAGGACGATGGGGGTGCAGCCCGCACAAACCATTGCTGATATCCAATACCGCTCCCCGACACGCAACATTGCGTATTATAGTAAAGAGAGAAGCCATTAGTCCCGCTGGCTTCCATTATCCAATATTTTTTTAATCCATCTATATTATTATTGTCGCTATTCTTTGCCCATATAAAATCATTCCATCCACACATCCCTTTTGATGTATAAGTTCCGTAAAAATTTGGTCCGTCATACCACCCACACCCAAATTGATTTCCAATAGCAGAACATTGCGCAACTGTATTCACTCTTTGAAATAAAACAAATGCCTCGGTATAATTGACCAACGGTGTAGTTAATGTGTATTGTCGGATATTACTGCCACAGGAAGTTTCCACAATTCCTACATCTATTGTATTTCCATTCCATACTGCAGAGCCTTTTGAAACAGATGCAATGGGTGCAATGTCATTATTCAACATTGTCCACCCGCCTCCGTCATAAGTCATATCACAGTAAACCTGGAACGAACTGCCGGCAGGTTTAATCCAATAAGTCCCATCACCTGTTGAGCCTCCATTTTCCAATATATGCAGGCAAGACAGCCCCGGGGTGGATTCTGTGCCTAAGTTAACCCTTGATGTATCCGCCCATGCTTCTAATGTAATCGCGGAAGTGATGTTTAACGAGGAATCATTCCCGCAGTCAACGAAATCATCACCATCAAACTCAAGAGATGCATTGAATTTGCCGGATGCATTATATGCTGCGCCAGTTACAGCACCATCATTGTTGTTTGAAGTGGAATCAAGTGCATTATTGTCGAAATGCCACCAGCCAACAAGGCCGTTTACGCCTGACGAACCGCTTCGGCCGGTAAAAGTGATTGTAGGCGTTCCCGCAATTGAAGTTAGGTTAAAGTAATTTACAGTCCCGGAAGTTACAGAATTGTTTGAAACCATAGGCGTATTTTTCAAATCAACATTAGAAATTTCAACAATTGAATTAGCGCAGTAAGTAATCCCTTTAGGTCCTGTCGCAGTGTTTGTAGCACTCTCGGTTGTCGTTTTTGTATAATCATACATCCAGGCAATAATCAAAGTGCCAATAGATACAGTAAAAACTATAAGAAGAACAACGGCAATTAGGGGCGATACACCTTTTTTCCCAGCCATACACAAAAGAAGGTCAAAAGAGTATATATAATTTACATCTCACGAACAGCATCAATACCTAAAAGCTTAAGCCCATTTGAAATTACCTGTTTTGAAGCATCCACAAGTGCTATGCGGGAGTTTTTAATGCGTGCATCTTTTTCTGCAATAACCGGACATTTTTGGTAGAAAAGATTGAACTTGTGAGCAAGCGTTAAAAGATAAGTTGCTATGTGGTGGGGCTCATATGTTGCTGCAGCAGATTCAACAAAATTTAGGTATTTTGAAAGATGCAAAATAAGCTCTTTTTCTTCTTTTGTTGTTGCAATTTCAAATTTTGGTACTTTCTTTATTTTAGCTTTTCGAAGTATGGAGTAGCCCCGTGCATGTGTGTATTGAAGATACGGTCCTGTATCCCCTTCAAAAGAAAGCATGCGGTTCCAGTCAAAAAGGATGTTTTTTACCCTGTTCTGCGATAAGTCATTGAACTTGATTGCACCAACACCAATAGCCTTTGCAATCTTTTTTTTGTTTTTAAGAGCAGGGTTCTTTTCATCAATGATTTTTTCTGCAATATCATATGATTTGTTCAAAACATCCTGAAGATACACAACTCTGCCCTTACGCGTCGACATCTTTCCTTCAGGAAGTGACACAAGCCCAAAACCGACATGCACCATCTGCTCTTTTTTGGCATATCCAAGCATTTCTGCAGATCTAAAAAGCTGTGCGAAATGCTGTGCCTGTTCACCACCAACAGCATACACTATTTTTTCCGGCTTAAATTGTTTCACTCGATATTTTATCGCAGACAAATCTCTTGTTGAGTAAAGCGTTGCGCCGTCTTTTTTCTGTATCAAAAACGGCGGCATCTTTTTGTCGTCAAAATCAATAATGATTGCGCCATCGTCTTTTTTTGCGACCTTTTTCTTGAGTGCTTCTTCAATAACACCCGCATTCATGTTATTGTAAAAACTTTCTCCAAGCCATAAGTCAAAACATACATCAAGCTCGCTGTATGTTTTTTTGAATTCCTTTAAAGAAACATTAACAAACCACTTCCATAATTTTGTGTTTTCTTTATCACCATTTTCAAGTTTTTTGAATTCTTTACGCGCCGATTCATCAAGTTCTTTATCCTTGTCGCATTTTTCATGGAATTTGATATAAAGTGCAAGAAGTTCAGGTATTGGATTTCGCTCAACCTTTTTTTTATCACCCCATTTTTTGTAAGCGTAAATTAGCTTACCGAACTGCGTTCCCCAATCTCCAATATGGTTGTCACGGATTACTTTCCAGCCAAGTGAAGCGTACATTCTTGCAATAGAATCCCCGATTATGGTTGAGCGAAGATGCCCCACAGACATGGGTTTTGCGATATTTGGTGCAGACATGTCAATAACCGCGGTCTTTTTTACCGGTTTTTTATGCGCATAGTTGTTGCCTTCTTTTGTCACTTCATTTACTGCGTTTTTGAAAAATTTATCGCCCGCATAAATGTTGATGTATGGGCCTTGTGCAGACACAGTACCAACAATAGAACCATCAGGTATTTTTATATTGCCTGCAAGTTCTTTAGCGATTTCAACAGGACTTTTC
>JAUVEX010000150.1 GCA_030594585.1 archaeon
TCTAAATCAAGCGATTTTACAAAAGAAGAATCTTTCTCGATTTTAAGGTATAGTGTGCTTTCATTTGCATCGCTTGTGTTGATTGTAACTGTGAATCTTATCTTGTCCCCGACAACAACAGAATCATCATCTGCAAGAATAGTTATTTCAGGTGCTGTGTTGTCTGCTGTGATATTCACTGAAACAGAATCATCCGTGTTTCCTGCATTGTCTTTTGCAGCAACGCGTATCTCCTGGATGCCGTCAGCAAGTTCAGAGGAATCATAAGTGCCTGTATAATATTCTCCCTCTTTCGAAAGAGTCTCAACTGTGCTGTTCCCGTAAGAATCAGTAACATTTATGCTTACGGATGCGATGCCTGACAAAGTATCTAAAGCAGAAACATTGACCAAAACCGTACTTCTTTGTTTATCATTTGGTTCCGGCGAATTGACAACAACTGTTTCAGGCGGCGTATAATCAACAACAATTTGGCCTGATGAAGACTGTCCTGCATTCCCCGATTGGTCTTCGCAGGCAATGCTGTATGTATGCGTGCCTTCTGAAATGCCAATTGCCTGTAGTGTATTCTCTGTGTTGTTTGCTATTGTTTTTTTGTCCTTTTCTACATTGTCAATCAAAAGAGCGCATGTAATCTCTTCTGCCATATTATCAGTTGCGCTAAACAAAACCGTAAATGTGGTGCTGTTGGTATTTACATCTCCTGTCGGGCTCAACAATGTAACAACTGGAGGAACGCTTTCAACAGGGATAATCCTCTCAACAGCTTTTCCCTGCATGCCGTCATTCTGAACAGCAACTGTGATTACATGGTATATTTCATTTTCAGTAAGCGAGAAACTCGCATCCCATGTGCCCGAAACATCAGACATGACATATTTTTCAAAATCCTTGTCATTAACATTCCTTAAAAGAACATACGCGGAATCATTAGCATAATCACTCTCTATATTCAGGTCAAGTGTTGTTCCGGACAATTCAAAATCAAATGATGATATGCTTATGTCTGGATTTGTGAACCGCTCCTTTAACGGCGAATCAAATACGCCCACAAGATTTATTGTAATGTTCTCAACAATCAGATGCGCATTATCGCTTGAGGATCTAAACCACCTGGAAGTATAATCGTTTTCAAAAACAAAATTATCTGTTCCTGACAAAAATATGACATCCTGCCCTTCATGAATATTAAAGTAAATATCATTTCCAACTCCCGGATTCGAAGCACCAATATGCCCTTCATCTATCTTTATCACAAGATTTTCAGAATAATAAGAATCAGAAGAATTCGCATAACCAGACAAAACATCCCCAAACCCTTTAAGATATTCGGGGCTGTGGAAATTGATTTTCGTATCGCCATTACCGTCATCATCAACCAAAAGTTCGCTTACTTGTATATATGGTCCTAAAAGATACAGATTGCTTGGATTATTATCTGACGATACATATATATCGCCGGATGTTTCAAGCCCAAACAGTGTATGGAAAGAAGGCGTTGTAGATTTTGAAGATTCATCATCCAACATGAAGGCATTATTTCCGGGAGTCAAAAACTCAAGAGTTTCATAATAATTTACACCGGTCAGATTAACCATATTTTCCATTGGGTCTATATCCCACACAAATGAAAAATCATACGCCTCCGGATTTTTTGCTTTATACCAAAATGCGTCATTCCCTAAAACTGCAAGGTCATCAAGAGGCCCGCGATTATTTATGTAGCACTCAGATTTGCAGTCAATATCAACTGTTGCATTTCTTATTTTAAGGGAAAGTATTGTAAGCGAAACACCATTATCTTGTGCCGCCACCTTAAAGCTATCTGTATTTTTAATCCCTAAAAGCTCAAGCTCCTGTACATAATACCCTTCATTAAATACATCCTTAAACAGCACATCATTTACTTTTACAAAATTAGCATAGATATTTGTATCTGTAGAATAATCACCCATTCT
>JAUVEX010000053.1 GCA_030594585.1 archaeon
ACTTTATGATATGAATGACCCAACACCGCCATCAAACGGTGCAACATATTATTTGGGGGATACAATACAATTGATAGGAACTGATTTTTATCATGATGAATCATATAATATAAGAATTCTTGATGCGGACAATAGAACTACAGTCATTTCTGGTAAAATAACAAATCTTTATATGAATGATACTATATACAACGGAGAAATAATCGCAGACTCTGAAGGAAATATTAATGTTTCTGTTTATTTACCTTTATGGCATCCTGCTTATGGATCTCAAGAACCACACTCAACAGGAATTTGGACAGTTTATATTTGGTTTCAAGCATATGAATATGCTATGCCCGGATATTTCGAATGGATACCTTTTGAGACATTCACGGTTGTTGAGCACGAAATCTGTGATGGCATAGACAATGACCTTGACGGTGAGATTGATGAGGATTTTGATGAAGACAACGATGGTTTCACAACATGCGGCGGAGACTGCGATGATAATGACGAAGATATAAACCCGGATGCAGATGATTCTCTATGCGACGGCGTTGACAATAACTGCAATGGAGAAACAGACGAAGAATATACACCAACGCCAACAAGTTGCGGCGTTGGCGAATGCCGAGACAACGGGCAATTTGTATGTGTTGATGGAACCCTGCAAAATACCTGCTCGCCAAAATCCCCCGGAATAGAGATATGCGACAACCTTGACAATGACTGCGACAAGGAAGTTGATGAAAATCTTTATCAAAACGCAGGCAATTTCGGTGTATGCGAAAACAACACGCAGACCTGTGAAAGCGGTGCGTGGATAGACAACAATGAAGTTGTGCCAACAACGGAAATATGCGACAATCTTGACAATGACTGCGACGGCTTTATAGACGAAAATCTGGTAGAAGTATATGGAACAAGCGATATCGGAATATGCTCTCTTGGAACCAAGACATGCATTGCGGGTATTTGGAATATAACAATTCCTGCAGTTACGCCTAAAGACGAAATCTGCGACGGCCTGGATAATGACTGCGACGGCTTTACAGATGAGAACAATGTCTGCGGTCTTCCGGATGAAGACAGTGACGGTGTTCCTGATGAATTTGACCTTTGTGAAGGTACTGTCCCCTGGTTTGCAGAAGACAGGAACAAAAATCATTACGACAGCGAGAATATGTACTTGACTGCTCTTTATGGCTGCAGTTGCAAGCAAATTCTTGACTGCAAGCCCGGAAACAATGAAGGTGAATATAAAGCAGGCTGCACACAAGGAACGCTTGACGCATGGATAGATCAGGACGCATGGGTTAAAGAATGCAAGCCAAAAGAACCTAAAAAGAAAGAGACAAAATCAAGCAAGAAAAAAACAGAAGCTCAAAATGAAACACAAAATATGACTCAGAATATGACCGGAGAAGATAATGCTTTTGAATATGGTATTGAAAACAAAACCGATGAATATACAAACAATATGGAATCTGGTGAAACAGGCAATCAAGGCATTGAAAATAACCAAAGCTTTACTTCTGAACAAGATGAAAAAATAACCACAAAGCGCAAAGTTCCGTTTTGGGATGTGCAGACTATATTGATACAATCTATTGCGAATCTTATCCGTTCATTTGGTATTGAAAGCTTGTTTTGATTGTAAATGTTCGCAATTTAGGGGTCATGCTTTAAGTTATGTGATATACCCGATGGTTTATGATTGATTTAGTGCCCGCCAACAGCAAAGCTATATATACCACATGCAGTTATATTTTTATACAAGGTGATATTTTTGGAGAAAAACGAACAATTCATTTTATGGTTTGATCAATTGGGCATTGAGGATGTTCCTATGGTCGGCGGCAAAAACGCGTCTTTAGGGGAGATGTATAGGAACCTGACGCTAAAGGGCGTAAAGATACCCAACGGATTTGCTGTAACTGCTCATGCTTACAGGGAATTTATTGAAAAATCAGGATTGAAAGACAAGATACGCGAAATTCTTTCAGATTTAGACACAGGAAATATAGCAAACCTGCAGGAGCGCGGGGCGAAAGTCAGGTCAGCTATTCTTGATGCAGAACTTTCAGATGAGCTTAAACAAACCATTATTGAAGCATACGGGCATATGTGCGAGCAGTACGGTGAAAACACAGATGTTGCTGTGAGAAGCTCTGCCACAGCAGAGGATTTGCCTGATGCAAGTTTCGCAGGCCAGCAGGACACATATCTTAACATAAAAGGGCCGCTGCAACTAATAGAGGCATCAAAGAAATGTATTGCTTCATTATTTACTGATCGGGCAATATCGTACCGTGTGGATAAGGGTTTTGACCATTTCTCAATTGCTCTTTCAATAGGCGTACAAAAAATGGTGCGATCTGACAAAGGGTCTGCAGGCGTGATGTTTTCAATTGATACTGAGTCGGGTTTTAAGGATGTCGCATTTATTACAGCAGCATACGGGCTTGGTGAAAATGTGGTGCAAGGTGCTGTAAATCCTGATGAGTACTATGTATTTAAGCCAACACTTGCTCAGGGAAAAAGGCCAATAATCTCAAAAACACTGGGTTCAAAAGAGCTTAAGATGATATACACAACAGGCGGGACAAAACCAACGAAAAACATACCAACCACAAAAGAAGAACAGGAAGTTTTTGCTTTAAATGAGGATGAAATACTGTCCTTGGCAAAATGGGCGGTTATAATTGAAGACCACTATTCTGCAAAGGCTGGCCATCACAAGCCGATGGACATGGAATGGGCAAAGGATGGAGTTTCAGGGGAATTATTCATAGTTCAGGCAAGGCCGGAGACAGTACAATCAACAAAAAACAGGAATGTTCTTGAGGAATTTGTTTTGAATGAAAAGTCAAAAATACTTATTGAGGGCGGAAGCGTTGGCGCAAAAATAGGTGCAGGTGATGTCAATGTAATAAAATCTGTGCAGGATATCGGGAACTTCAAGAAAGGTCAGGTTCTTGTAACAGACATGACAGACCCTGACTGGGAGCCGATAATGAAGATAGCCGCAGCAATTGTTACAAACAGGGGTGGAAGGACA
Organism: archaeon; assembly: GCA_030594585.1. Lineage (GTDB taxonomy): Archaea > EX4484-52 > EX4484-52 > EX4484-52 > B79-G9 > GLR112. Next base: position 3,044 of record JAUVEX010000053.1, read on the forward strand.
TGCCATGCGGCAATAATATCTCGGGAACTTGGAATACCATGTGTTGTCGGATGCAAAACGGCAACAGAAGCGCTTAAAACAGGGCAGCAGGTGACTGTGAGCTGTGCTGAAGGAGATCAAGGAGCAGTATATGAAGGCGCTCTTAAATTTGAGGTAAAGACAACTGACTTAAGCTCGGTCCCTAAAACAAAGACAAAGATAATGATGAATGTCGGGACCCCATCACAGGCATTTGAGCAGTCTTTTATTCCTAATGACGGGGTGGGTTTAGCGCGGGAGGAATTTGTGATTAATTCTTACATAAGGATTCACCCGTTAGCGCTTCTGAAATATGATGAGCTTAAAAAAGACGATGCTCATATGGGCTTAATTCATAAGATTGATGAGCTTACAAGCACGCATAAGGACAAGACACAATTTTATATTGACAAGCTTTCCGAAGGCATCGGCACAATTGCAGCAGCATATTATCCTAAGGATGTGATTGTCAGGCTTTCTGATTTTAAGACAAATGAGTATGTCAATCTTATTGGCGGGCACTTGTTTGAGCCTACAGAAGATAACCCGATGATTGGGTTTAGAGGTGCGTCAAGATACTATTCTGAGGCGTTTAAGGATGCTTTTGTTCTTGAATGCAGGGCATTAAAAAAAGTGCGTGAAGATTTCGGTCTTTCGAATGTCAAGATAATGGTTCCATTCTGTAGGACAGTTGAAGAAGGGCGTAAAGTAATAGATATTATGCGTGAAAACGGCCTTGTTAGGGGTGAAAACGGCCTTGAGGTTTATGTTATGGCTGAAATTCCTGCAAATGTCATACTTGTTGATGAGTTTGCTGATATTTTTGACGGGTTTTCAATTGGAACTAATGATTTGACACAGCTCGCATTAGGTGTTGATAGGGATTCAGAACTTGTGGCGCATGTATATGATGAAAGGAATGAGGCTGTAAAACGGCTTGTGAAGCGCGTTATTCAAGGGGCGAAAGCAAAGGGGCGAAAAATCGGCATATGCGGTCAGGCGCCGTCGGATTATCCGGAATTCGCGCAGTTTTTGGTTGAGTGCGGGATTGATTCTATTTCTCTTAATCCTGATACGGTGATAAAGACAAGAATAGCAATAGCTGAGACTGAGAAGAAATTGGGTAAATAAGCAAAAACATAATAGCTCTTTGATTCTTTTTAGCTTTAAACCGTTGTGATAAAATAAAAAATTTCGGCAAAAATAAAAACAAAAATAAATCTAAAACTGACCATCTCTCAAATCCTCAGCAATGGAATGTAATGCAATCGATACTAGGCAATAATTCAGATGAGTTATACTAGGTACTTCTCCACAATGCATCGGAGCATCTATATCGGGAATCTCATTATTCCTCCTATTTCGTTCTAGCATATAATCTAACGTATTTGCGCCGCATTTCACTAGGGTGGACGGAATATAACCAATAGCTTTTCTAGCATTTTGGGGTGTTATGGCGGTTTTTACTTCACTTCCTAATTCGTGAACATATTTTTGTATAATATTCATACAACACACCTCAATCTATTACTACGTAATAGTACTTATATGTGTAATAAGTTTTTATATATATTTATATACTTTGATATCTATTTTATATAATGTACTTATACACCATTTGCAAAAAAATCACACACATATAAAACTTAACACACAAAACAACAGTCATGAATAATTGGGAATCACTTGCTGTTCTTCTTTTAATAATTGCGGTTGTATGGATTTTTGACCGCAAGAATTTTAAAAAAGAAGGCATAATGTATCTGCGCAGAACTGAGCGGGGCCTTGAGGTAATTGATTCTTTTGCAAAAAAACATACTGCCTGGCTTCGTAAACTTTCTGATTTTGCAGTAGTTTTTAGTTTCGGGTATCTTGGTTTAAAATACATCTACAATGAACGAAAAGCAGCAAAAGAAAAGAAAAGCATTTGGCCATTGTTCTTATCATATACACTTATTATGGGGATTATGTCTGTATATCTCGATGTATTTTTTTCAGCAATATTGACTATTTTTGATGCTCCTGCGCACATGATAGCATTTATAGTGCCTGTTCTTAAAATTTTGACATTCGCATTCGGCATTTCAGGATATGCGTTTTTCTCAATTCTTTTAGGTGTGGTTGCGATTATAAGCAATGCAGTTACCGGCGGTGTTGTGCAGTCGCCTATAAGCCTTGTTCTTCCTATTGATGTACCGGCATCATATGGGCTTCCTGTGTATTCGGTTCCTATAATCCCGTGGATTATTTCAATTCTTGTGATACTTATTGTGCATGAGTTTTCGCATGCAATAATAAGCCGTGTTGAGGGAATAAGAGTCAAGGCAATGGGTTATGGGTTTATGTTAATTATGCCTTTAGGATTTGCTGAGCCTGATGAAAAACAGATAGCAAAATCAACATCAATCAAAAAGACAAGGATTTATGCGGCAGGCTCGTTTGCGAATTTTTTGACTGCGTGCGTTTTTCTTCTTTTGTTTTTTGGTATGCATTTTGCAAGCATGCCTTTAGTGAATGAGACGCATGCTTTGGCAGGCATGGGTTATGGGGACACACAGGAAGAGTTTCCTGCCGGAACATACCTTCCGGGAGAAGGTATAATTACTGAGATAAATGCGGTTCCTGTGACTAATTTGACTGAATTTTTGGCGGTCATGGATTTGGTTGTGCCTAAAGAAAATATAACTCTTGTTGTTGATAATGAAACTTATGAACTTCCGACAGTAACGGATCCAAGAAATGAATCGCGGGCATATATTGGTATAACTGATATGTATCATTTTAAAGAAATCAAGGAAGAAGTCAAAGGGACGCCAAAAGGATATATTGTGAATGCTGTTTTTTATCTAGAGGAGCTTTTCGGTTGGATAATACTTTTGAATATTGGTATCGGTATCGCTAATCTGATGCCATTAAAGCCTTTTGACGGAGGGCTTATAGCTGAAGAAGTTATTAAGGGTGCCCGCATACCAAAGCCGAAAAAAATTGCAGGATTTTTGGGAAAGGCCATGCTTTTTATTCTTTTGTTCGCGCTTTTCGGGCCGCTTTTTCTTAAAGGATTTTTTGCGTTTTTGGGTATTTTTTAAACAAAATAATACCGAAAACTATTTAAATAGTAATTAACTACGATTTAATGGTTAATATGAATGATGCATTAAGTACTATTTATTCAGATTGGATTTCGCAGCTTAAGCCAGAAAATGAACCTTTATATTTTGGAGATGATGTGCGGGTTGTCGGTGTTCTTCCGGTTTCTCAAGAATTCGGTAGAATCAGGAACTTATTGCCTTTGGCTACTGAGATGTCTGGATCAAGAGATTATGTTCGTTTGTCTTTGGAATACAGAGGCACAAAACACAATGTGGATGTTGCGCAAAAAAACGGGTTGTGGCAAAAATTAGGTCTTGCTAATGTTTCAGAAAAGGTATTTGTTGTTGAAGGATTATTAAATGTATGGAACTATGGGGGTAAAATAGTTAGCGCGTATAAAACCAGTGATGAGTTACTGTTAGCCAGGTCTTCAGAATTTGAGGAATATAAAAACATTCTAAAAGAACAAGAAAAATCGGGCATTAAACCTAATAACTTTGGTGTTCTTATAGCAGAGGCTTCTACAAGTGATTTGAAAGAAACTATTGCGAATATAGCCAAAGCAGAACATGAAATTCTCAATTATATTACGCTTTTAGATATAGAACTGAACGATGATATGTTTTTAGTTCCGATGCAAGTTATATAAACAGC
>JAUVEX010000163.1 GCA_030594585.1 archaeon
CAGTGATTATCTGTGTCTACTTTCGTTTTACAAACACGGCAAAATTTTTGTGGTGTTGCTTTTGTGCCGCAATCAATGCATGTTGAAAAATAGATTTCTTTCCTGCATTTTTCACAGAAAAAAACAGAGAGTGTTGTTGCAACAGTTCCTTTCTTATACGCTTCCATAAGATTTCTCATGCGCCCTCCTTCCTCACCGCAGGGGAAAAGTACTTGTGGCCTTCCTTTAAGAAGCCGCCTCTCTGCTTTCTCGGGCCGTCCCATTTTTGTACCAACCCTAACACCTCCTCTTTCACGCACAACTACAGGCGATATTTTATTAAGTGAACTAATCGTTGTGTCTCCTGCTTCTATTTTTTTTATAAGTTCATCTTTGTTTTTACTGGTTGGACTGCCAAGAATGTGAAACAAAGAACGCGCTTTTCCTTCAAGAAGTATCTCCTCATTTAAAACACGGTGAGGAACACAAAGAAGTTCCAATATTCTTTTTTCTTTATCTTTTAGTGGTAGTGTGTGTTTGTCTTCACTTATTTTAGCGCAGGAAAACCACCCGACAATCAAAGAAAGTTGTTCTTTAGTTATGTCATGAAAGAAAAAATTATAATATGGGTGTAATGGTATATTATATTTTTTAGAAAGTTCAAATGCTTTTTCAATTGTTGGTGGTTTGTATGGCGGTATTACAAATTCAGACAATTGCTCCAATTCTTCTTTTTTAGCTGCTTTTTCAAGCTCCTGAGCCCACCATTCTTCCACATATGGTGATGGAAGCAAAATATGCCCATTGCTCACAAACTCACCAAAAGGAATAAGAATATCCCCTAGTGAAATTATTTCTTTAACATTTTTCCTGAATGTTTGTATGTCTTCTTGTGTTTTTAATTCCAATACCGTTCCGTCTTTAAGTAATACAACCGGAGGCTCAATAGTGTCACATCCGGTGCTTACTGTTGCTTTGCCTGGAAACTCCATCGCAATTTGCGTACCTATTGCCGGAAATTCTAAAAGGTTCATGGCTGCAGTACTTATGGATGTAGATGCAAGGCCGCCCGTTCTTGAACGGCCATATCTCAAGCGAAACCCGCCCGGTGTTCCGGGAAATGAAAAAACAGGCCTGCCCGCAATCACTTTAGACATGTATTTTGCACTGGGGGTGTATTTTGCCGGATTTTCGTCTTCTGTTTTTACTGCAGCATGTATGCTTTGTTTTAATTTTATGAATTTATTCAACCATCGCCAGTGCGTAAGCTTATACTCTTTAGGATATTTTCGTATCCGTTTTAGAAGCTTTTCAGCTTTTAATGGAAGCCCGTCTAAAAGAACAAGACACATACCGCCGCGAATTTTGTTTGTTTCTACGCGTTCAAGATCTTTGTAATTAGATACTTCTAATTTTTCTGTCGGGTCGCCGGTCATCTCAATTTCTACATTTTTTATTATGAGTTCTATTTCCTCTTTTGTTGGATGATATTGTTTTGCAGTAACGCGTGAATAATAGTCTTCAACTTCAGTCACATACCGTTTTATTTCCGTGTCTGACGGCTTGTATGGCCC
>JAUVEX010000042.1 GCA_030594585.1 archaeon
ATCACGCATTTCAGGCACGAAATTGCTGTGGTCTTCTGTGTTCTTTATAATGCCCTTGTCTTTAAGGTCCTTTAAGTGCTTGCCTAAATCAAGGACGAACATTTTTGTCTTTTCCCGAAGCTCGTAGACATTCCTTTCAGGAATTGCGCTTTCCTTGCCGTCTTTTATCATCAAAAGATACTTTGTAAGCCCATCGAAAAGCTCTTTATGCAAATCCTTTAGTTGCGGGAATTTTTCATGCATTACAGTAGGCAAATCCTGAAGGGATTCCGGTGGCTTGATACCGATGTATTTAAGCGCTCCGACATCCGCTTTCAAAAAAGTTTTGTAAGTATTCATGAGTACTGAGCCCTTCTTTTTTTGGTCAAGTTCTTTTATGAGGTTGGCCATTCTCTTTACAAAATCATCTGTCATTTTCAAATGCGAATCAACTTCCGCACCAAGGCCGATAATTTCTTCATCTTTTACATGCTCGAGCTTTTTTGCAAAATCGCGTATTTTCTGCGCCTCAACAGAAAACCTTTCCTCGAGAAGCTTTTGGTCGCAGAATGACTCTTTTATTGCATTTGGTACATCTTCCTTGTTTTGCGGCATTCGCCCTATAAACATCAACGCTGCATTCCCTGCTGTTGCCATTGCCTGCTCCATGTAATGGCCGGAAGATTTTATCCGCCCTAAAGCATACTTCACAAATTCCGGAGCAGCATGCATTTTCTGGTCAACTGCCTCTTTTGTTGTCGGAATTTTCCCTCTCTGGAGCATCCTTTTTGCAGGCATGAAAACACCCACATCGAAAACAGGAACACCGTTTCTTAAAATCGCCATTAAAACCGGTTCTGCAACGCGCATATTCTCCCAGAATTCAGTCAAAAACATAAATGCCTGAAGGGTTATTCCCTGGCCTTCTTTTAGCTTGTGGGTGTCATTTGTTTTTTTAGCTAGTGCAAGCATCTCATTCCAGATGCGGTCTTTTACTTCCTGAGGTATTGCGCCGTCAACTTTTGTGTCATCCATTACAACAAAAACATCAATGTCTGATGTCTCTTTATGGGTTCCGGTTGCAGTGGAGCCATAAACAATAACTGATTTTACGGATTTCTTGAATTTGAGAATAAGCTCTTTTGAGAAATCTGTTGCAATCTTGAATCGTTTTTCCTGCGATTCTCTTTTCTTTTTTTCTTCTTCACTCATTTTTTTTTGTTCTTCAGGCGTTTTTTTATCAGCACCGTCAAGAAGGGTACCGACTTCTTTTTCTTTTTTTACCGTCTTATTTTTGCGTTCTTTCAGGTTTGTTATTTCTTCTTTCTTGCCCGCGTTTGAAACATTATTTTTCTTTATTTTTGCAACCATTAAATTTCACCCATGTAATTTGTATGCCTTTATACAAAATAAATGTGTTGTTCAGTTATATATAGTTTACACACATCCCTTAAAAATAGCGACATAGTCATAGTGTTTATAAAAACAATTGATGTTTATGTTTTAAAAAGATAAATAATTAAACAAATATTGTTATTATTGCCGAATAAAAAATAGGTGTAGTAACATGAGGTGGGATTATGTTAGGAGATATGGGTAATTATATGGATATTATAACGAATCCATTGGTGATAACAGCGGCTGCGGGTTCGGCAGTTTATTTTCTTTCAAATCTATTCGGGGATAATTACACACCTCAAGAAGAACTTGACCGTCAGGCAACAAGAGCGCTGTGGGTCGGCTCATCTGAAAAAAGTTCAGAGAATCGTATGTATGTCCATGACAATATGCTATGATGTGTTTATGTCTCATATAATGGTAATGTGCATCATAAGAAACCTTTAAAAAACTACCCCGCCTTTATATCTTGCAGTGCAAGGGCATATGCCTTTGACACATCGAACGATTTGTTCGGTTAACACTAAAATTCTATAGGTGATGGATAATGGAAAAAGAAAACAAAGAGACTCAAAAAGATACAGGGATGCTTGTCCCGTTGAATGTATATCTTTCTTCAGGGATACACATAGGAATGAAGCAGAGACTAAAAGCAATGGAGCATTATGTTTACAAAGTAAGGCCTGACAAGCTTGCGGTTTTCGATATTTCAAAGATAAATGAAAAAATAAGAATCGCAGCAAACCTTCTTTCAAAATACGAGCCCGAAGAGATTCTTGTGGTTTCAAGAAAAAGAAACGGCCATAAGTCTACCGCAACATTTGCAAAAGCTGTTGAAGGCTCAAAAGCAGTATGGGGCAGGTTTATGCCCGGAACACTTACAAACCCGAATTACAAGAATTACATTGAGCCGAAAATCGCAGTTATAACAGATCCTTTTGCAGACAAGCAGGCAATACAGGAATCATACAACGCGAACATCCCCATAATCGCTATGTGCGATACATTCAACGACCCGAGATATGTTGATGTCATAATCCCTATGAACAACAAGGGGAAAAAATCAGTTGCTCTTGTTTTCTGGATACTTGCACGCGAATATCTGAAAAACAAAGGTATAATCAAAGGCGACGCAGAGATGAAAGAGACTCTTGAAGACTTTGAGATGCCGGACAACCGATAACTTCGAAGAAATATATAAAGTGTCAAGACAAATGTTTTTCTATGCTTGACACAATCCTTTCTTTTATTTATGGTCTTGACCCATGGTTAGTCCTTGGACTGCTTGCTATGATGCCCTTTGTCGAGGCACGGGGGTCAATAGTCTATGGCATTGCAACAGGTCTTGAACCATTGCAGGTGTTTATGGTATCTGTGGCTCTTAACATACTGGTTTTAATACCGCTTTTGTTCTTTTTACGGCAGAAGTTTATAATGGACATAATACACAAAATCATGGGCCGCAAAATAACCCGTTTGGTTGAGAAAAACCGCAAGAAATTCGAAGTATACGAAGAGCTTGCGCTTTTTTCCTTTGTTGCAGTTCCTTTTGTAGGAACTGGTGCCTGGACGGGCGCTCTTTTATCAACAGTGCTTGAACTTAACCAAAAAAAATCATTCTTGGTAATCGCTGCAGGAGTATTGGCTGCAGGAATAATTATGTTTTTAGGGACAAATGGCTTTTTACATATTCTGATGTGAGTGTATGTTTTCTTTTGATTTAGCGATATTGCAGTATCTGAACAGCCTTCCAAACGAAATACATATCGCTGCAAATATTATGAGCTTGTCTGTATATCTTTTCATCATTATTGTGCCTTACCTAAAATACAAAGAAAACCCCGCAAAAGGAACAATGGCTGCTTTATCTATAGGGATTGTAATTCTTGCAGCAGAAATCATAAAGCAAATAACGCAAATTCCACGACCGTATCTTACAGTTCCCGGACTTTCTATAACCGAGACATCAACATCATCCGGAATGTCATTTCCTTCCAGGCACACAGCAGTTGCTTTTGCAGCAGTTGAGGCAAAGCCAAGATACCAAAATCTGTTTATAGTTTGGGCTGTGCTCATTGGAGTGTCAAGAATCATCCTTGCCCAGCATTATTTTACAGATGTACTCGCAGGAGCCATTCTCGGTATAGCTATAAGCAGAATAATTGCGAAACAGGACATAAATAATTTTTTCAAAAGGTTCCAAAAAAACCAATTCGAAATTAAGCGACAAACAGTCCATATGATGACAGGAATACTTTTAGCGTATGCAATTTATTTTTTTGAAAAAACAACAACAATTGTATCTCTTATAGGAATTGTTGTTGTCGGTTATATGCTGTCAAAAATTGCAAAAAAAACAAGAATACCTGTAATTGACTGGATTCTGGATCACATCGAGCGAAAAAAAGACTCGAAAAAATTCCCGGGCAAAGGTGCATTTTTCTTTAATTTAGGAGCACTTCTTTCAATTATTTTTTACGGTAAGGACATAGCTTTTATGGCAGTCCTTGTTCTTGCAGTTGGTGATGCCGCAACAACAATCGGGGGAAAGCTTTTCGGGAAGACATCACACATTCACAGCAAAAGAAAGACACTTGAGGGAAGCGGTTTTGGTATGATTGCAGCTTTTTTGGCTCTTTTCTTTTTAACACCTTTAGGCGCTTTTAACTCTTTTCTTGTCGCAACTGTATTCGGCATTGTCGAAAGCTTCATAATTAAGATTGAGTCTTATGAAATTGACGACAATCTTGTGATACCGATTGTATGCGGATTAGTATTATTTTTGATTTAAAATAACTCTCTTTCAACAAAGCCCAATTATTTCTGACAGCGTTACTAAAATAGCCCCTTTAGCGGATAGGCCTTTGTTTTCCGGAATATTCTCAACAAATGTTTTCCATTCGCCATCGGTAAAATATTCTGCTGTGCCGATAAGTTTGCAACCACTCCATTTTTTATTCCAGACTGCAAGACATACATTATTGTTGTTTTCAAGATTTTCTTTGCTCTTGTTCATATAATTATCCGTAATAATTATCTGATTTTTAGAAATAACTTTGACATATGCAACAGCAATAACATTTGGTTTGCCCCCATCGTCAACTGTTGCAAACGCTATTGGATTTTCTTCAATAAGTTTTTTTGTTTCTGTGTTGATTTCAACCATAAATCTAAACATTATTGCATGTTTATAAATTTTATTTTTTGAAAGACATCCAAAACATTTAAACACACAAAACCAAATAACATCATGCGCCAACCTGTGGCCGAAGGATTCTATCCGTTTGATAAGAAGGCACTTGAAGAGCTTTTGTCACAGTTCTTTGTATCTTCAAAAAAGAACCCAAAAATAAAAGGCATAATTGTCCCGCACGCAGGTTATGCTTATTCCGGTCCTGTTGCGGGAAAAGTGTATTCTCAACTGGACGATATTTATGATACAGTAATTCTTCTTGGAGTCAACCACACAGGGGTCGGAAACAGAATTTCTGTTTCTCTTGTTGATTGGGAAACCCCTATTGGTATTGTAAAAAATGATGTGATTCTTGGAAATAAGATAATTGATTCAAACGAAATGATTCGCGCCGATGAGCTTTCCCACTTTTACGAGCATTCAATAGAAGTCCAGCTGCCTTTTTTGCAGAGTGTTTTTAAAGATTTAAAAATAGTTCCGATAACTGTTTCAGCTGAACTTACTCGTGCAATGTTTGAAGAATTGGGCAATCAAATTTCAAAAGTAATTAAAGGAAAAAAAGTGCTTGTTGTAGCATCATCGGATTTCACGCACTTCGGAAAAAGTTATGGTTTTGCGCCTGTTGAAAAAGACGAGGTAAAATGGATTACAGAAACAGACAAAAAAGTGATTGAAGCTATTTTGGAAAACAACACAGAAAAATTTATTGAATCTGCCCGCGCAACAACGGTCTGCGGTGTGGGGCCGATTGCGCTTTTAATGTCAATATTAAAAGATGAAAAAGCAACACTTGTAGATTATAAGACATCTTATGATCTCTCAAAAAATAAGGACATGATTGTGGGCTATGCAGGGATTGTTTTTGAGTAAAATGATAAACAATTGGTTTAAAATACCCGTTGGGGCGAACAGTTATGCAAAACAGTCTTAATCTTGAAGGAATTACAGAAATGCCCGCGAATCAGTCAGTTCCGGCAAAACCGCTTATACTGGATAATCGCGTATATATAGGCGCGTGCGACAAATACTTTTACGCACTTTCGTTAACTGACGGGAGCATAATCTGGTCATACCTGGCAGAAGGAATCATTATGTCTCCGGCCATTATGCATAATGACATAATCTATTTTGGCGCAGGCAATCATATTTATGCACTATCTAAAGAAGGAGAATTTTTATGGAAGTTTAGGACAGGCGGCATTATTTTGGGAAGTGCCGCAATAAACAACAATGTGCTTTATTTTGGATCGTCAGACAACTATATGTATGCATTATCACTTAAAACAAAAGAAATTTTATGGAAATTTAGAACCAGCGCAGAAATCGTATCAGACCCTTTGATTGAAAACGAACGCATTTATTTCGGCTCACAGGATTATTATGTGTATTGCCTTGACTTGAAAGGAAATGTTTTATGGAAATTCAGGGCAAATGGAGCCATAATGACCGGCTCTGTTGCAGTTACCAAAGACCGTATTTTTTTCGCGTCAGCAGACCAAAACATATACGCGTTGGATAAAAAAGACGGCTCGTTTCTTTGGGGATTCAGAACAGGCGATATGATTTTCAACAATCCGTTCCTTCTTGATTCCTGGGTCTGCATAGGCTCAAGAGACAGATATTTTTATGTTCTTGACCAAACAACAGGCGCACTTCAATGGAAATTCCGCGGAAACGACGAGATAGACTGGCTTCCCGAATATTACAACAGCATGATTATCTTAAGTTCCGACAAGGTTTACGCGCTTGACAAATATGGAAACATTATCTGGTCTTTCCCAATGCCGCCGTTTTACATATCCTGCGAGATTACAGCAAAAAATAACATTGTTGTTTTTGGTGCAGCCGACGGACATATAAGAGGAATTTCAGCAAAAGACGGAACACTTATCTGGAAATTTAAAACAAAAAGCAATGCACAACCGCGTTTTTCAGATCTTATGCCGCCGCCCAACTGGGACCCTAATCTCTTTGACAAGTACGAAATGTTTGATCATTTAGAAAGATTAAATGAGCTTGAAAATTTCAACCCATACACATTTACAATGAAAACGATAGAATCACAAAACCAAAAAAAATATTTCGCCGGAGAAGAGATATTGAATATCTACGAACTTGCGAACAATCCAATACCTTATGCCGACAAAGCAACAACGGATGCAAAAAGAAAAAGAAAAGAAATCGAAGACATTCTTCTCGGAAGAAAAGATGATGCTAAAAGGTATTGTTGACAAGAACGATAAGTATTTAAATGTTTGTCACTTAATAATGAATACAATTTATCGTAGGTGGTTTAATGATTAATTTAAACAAAGTAATAAAAAAGGAATGTGATTTAAAGCAAGGAGTTATTTTAGTAGTAAATGCTATGAATGATAATGATTCTAAAATATATGACCTCAATATACAATTTGCAGGAATTCGTGAGGATTCTAATAATTCTGATGTTTTTTCTATAAACTACATAACAAATAATCGTGAATCATATCATATTGGGTTTAAATTTGATGGTAATGATGTATATGCATTTGCTGTCGCTCCGTGTGGCTGTCTTTGCAGAGCACGGGATGATGAATTAAGTCAAGTAGCACAAGAAATGGGTAATGATTGGGAAACACATGAAACAGATTTTACTACACGACAAGTATATAAGAAGATTCTAGGCGAAACAACATACCAAGATCTTTTAGATATCGCACCACAATTAATAACTGCTGTGAATAGATTAAGTGAACTCGGAAGTATAGAAAACCATAAAAAAAAGGATGCAAATCAGATATAAACCTTTCTTATCTGCGTCTTTTCTGCGAACTTTAGAATTTCCTTTGCAAGCTCAGGGGCAATCTGCTTGTTATTGATTGCGCCCCCCAAATTAAATGTATCCAAGGCCATGAACTTGTCCAGCAATCCTTTTTCTTTAAGTATTGTTTTTATCTCATTGATTTCTTTTCTTCTCGGAAGAAAAGATGATGCAAGGTATGATTAATCTGTTAAGATTGCAATACATATTTGGTGCCTTTGAAAGTATGCTTAAAATCATTTAAAACCACATCTTGATTGAATGGTTTACACATACTATCAAAACTAACAATTATTTGTTTTCCTTTTCCTTCTTATATCACAAGAGGATATGTTTTACATGCTTCGGGTATTCGGGGGTCTACATGAACCTCGCAGCCGGTTGTTTTATCATAAAAAGGGCATTCTTTTTCAACATACATCAGGTATTGTGTTTTGTCTTTTTCAAACCAGGTCATCTCTAATTCGTCATCTACAATATAATTAAATATTGGACATTCAATTATCGCAGGTTTTTCAACAATAGTTTCATCTGTTGATTTTACAGTTCCGCCCTCATCCCAAAAATATCTTCTCCATAATTCAATAGATGCCCTATCCAATGAATCCAGACCATATATCGGAATGTTGTTTTCTTTAAAGAGTTCAAGTCGGGAATTAGCGTCTTCACTTTCGGGGGTTGTCACCACGATAATATTTTTTGAGCCTGCATTGCAGCAACTATCCAAACACTCACTACAATATTTTGAGGCAGTTTTCAGAATCCATGCATCCATATGTTCTTTGTTCATTCAATC
>JAUVEX010000034.1 GCA_030594585.1 archaeon
ATTACTTATGAGTCGTGGTGTTCTTGCAACATTTAAGATAATGCCTGAAAGTCCGGAAGTGGATCTTGAGGCGCTTAAAAATACAATAAAAACCTTTGAAACTATCGGGGAGATAAGGGATTTTAAGGAAGAGCCAATAGCTTTTGGATTGAAATCACTTTCCGTATTGACCCTTATAGCCGATGAAGGCGGGCTTACAGAAAAAATAGAAAACAAATTGTCCGAACTTGAAGGTGTGCAATCAGTTGAGACTGTTGGTGTAACACTCATCTGATTGTTTTTTTTCTTTTTTAATTGTGTGTAACCCACACCACCAAAGCAATTAAAAAGCTTGAACTGCTCTAAATGAACCCATAGTTCATGATTTTTTATTCACATATATATTTTTTGCCTGTTAATTCTACCATTATGGGTGTAAAGATAACACAAATTGTTCCGAAAGAAGATATAGATATAACAAAGCTTTCGGGAAAAACAATAGCAGTTGATGCATTAAATACAATTTACCAATTCTTGTCAATCATCCGCCAGTATGATGGAAGCCCCCTTGCAGATGATCAGGGGCGCACAACATCACATCTTTCAGGAATTTTTTACCGCTCATTAAACCAGATGATTGCAGGTGTCCGCCTTGTTTATGTTTTTGACGGAAAGCCGCCGGAATTTAAAAGCGCAGTCAATAACGAACGGACCAAAAAAAGAGCAGAAGCGCATGAAAAATGGATGAACGCAAAAGAGGACGGAAATTTTGAAGAAGCAAAAAAGCACGCTCAGGCTTCCGTTAAAATAACCGATGAAATCATAAAAGAATCAAAAGAACTTCTTAGCGCAATGGGCATTCCTGTTGTGCAGGCTCCTTCAGAAGGCGAGGCACAGGCAGCAGTAATGGCAAGAAAAGGCATTGTATTTGCCGCAGCATCATCTGATTTTGACACGCTTCTTTTCGGCACCCCCAGACTTATAAGAAACTTAAACATTACTGGTAAAAGAAAAATTCCCGGAACATCAATTTATCGAGAAGTAAAACCCGAAATAATACATCTTGAAAAAGCGCTTTCAACTCTTGGGCTTTCAAGAGAGCAGTTGATATCTTTAGGTATTTTGGTGGGAACAGACTACAATCCGGGAGGAATTGCGGGCCTTGGACCTAAAAAGGCACTCGCATTTGTGAAAAAACACAAAAACTTTGATAAAATCTTTGAGAATATTGAATGGAATTTCAACATACAACCAAAAGAAATATGTGATTTTTTCATGAACCCCCCAACAGAAAATGATTTAGACATTACACAAAAAGAAGCAGACCCTGAAAAAATAAAAAAAATATTGTGTGAAAAGCATAATTTTTCAGATGAACGAGTTGCTTCCATGCTAAAAAAATTGGATATTCTAAAAGAACAAAAAAAACAGACAACACTAGGCAAATGGGGCTAATCAAAAACCAATAATATCTCAATTAAAAATCATGCCAAAAAAGGGTCAATTCTTCAAAACATATATACTCCCAACACACATAAAATATAATATGGAGTTAAATAATATTGAAAAGACGATAAAAGACATCAAAACTCTTAAAATACAAGGCGCCCGCGCTGTTGCTATTGCAGGTATTGGTATTCTTCAAGAGATTCATAAAGTCTCCGGATTTAGCGATGATTTCGAATATATGTGCGATAGGCTCGAAAAAACGCGGCCAACCGCAGTTCCCATGCACAACGCAATTGAGATGATAAAAACCAAAAGAAATGAATCTGTTTTTGAAGATCTTCTTTACTTTCTTGAGAACTCAAAAGAAAAAATAGCCGCCCACACGCAAACAACCATAAATGAAGGCGCCACATACATAACACACTGCCATTCGAGCGAAGTTATTGCAGCATTTAAGATGGCAAAAAGAGAAGGCAAAAATTTTAGGGTACTTGTAACAGAAACAAGACCCATGCTCCAGGGGAAAATAACTGCAAAAGAGCTTATGGATGCAGGAATTCCCGTCACATATATTGTTGATTCTGCAGCATCAAGTTTTATGAGACAGACAAATGCGGTAATAATGGGTATTGATTCAATAAGAGAAGAAGGCGTATACAACAAAATAGGGTCTTATGCAATAGCACTTGCGGCAAAGAAAGCAGGAGCCCCGGTTTATTTTCTAGGAAATACCCTAAAAATTGATAGGCGAGAAACAATAATGATTGAAGAGCGCCCTTCAAAAGAAGTAATTGACTTAAGGACCTTAAAGGGTGCAGACATAAAAAACCCCGCATTTGACATGACGCCGTGGAGCCTAATTGAGGCAGTAATAACCGAGCGCGGCAAATACTAATAGTACCGGCATAAGTGGCTTTTATGATTGAAACCGAAATAAAAATCAAAGTAGATGATTTCAAAAACATACAAAAAAAATTAAATTCCTTCGGTGCAAAAAAGATTTCTTCTGTTTTTGAGAAAAATATTGTTTTTGATACTGAAAAAAAAGAATTAAAGAAAAAAGACTGCTTTTTAAGGGTGCGGGAAGACAAAAAAGCAACATTATGCTTTAAAGGCCCGCGGGGAAAAACAAACATGAAAAAGAGAGAAGAAATTGAGTTTGAAATACTGGATGCTAAAAAAGCAGAACAGTTCCTTATGCGATTGGGTTTTGATAAAAAATTGCGCTATGAGAAAAATCGGGAATCGTGGGATTTCAAAAAAACCGAGATTGTACTTGATGAGCTTCCGTTCGGCAAGTTCATAGAAATTGAAGGAAACGAAAAAGATATCAACGCAGCAGCAAAAATATTAGGTTATAACAAAAAAGAATTTATCACAAAAACATATTTTGAGCTTGCAGAAGAAGCAGGAATAAAAAAAGACATAATTTTTGGAGATGATACAAATGGATAAGACATTGGACTATATTGACCTTAAATACGCGCCGACAAAAAACGACCTTGTAGTGCTTTACAGAGTTGAGCCAAACAAGATATCTATTGAAACTGCTTGCGAACATCTGGCCGCAGAATCGTCAATAGGCACATGGACCAAAATATCTACAATGAACCCGCGAGTTGCAAAAAAACTAAAACCGACTGTTTTCTCAATTGACAAAAAAACAAAAATGGTAAAACTTGCATACACAAAAGACCTTTTTGAAAACGCAAACATGCCGGAAATCCTATCATCTATTGCAGGAAATATTTTCGGGATGTCTGTTGTTAAAAACTTACGGCTTGTCGATATCTCTTTTCCAAAATCAATTGTGGATAGTTTCCCAGGCCCTGCGTTCGGCATTGAAGGCATTAGAAAACTCACCAGAATAAAAGAAAGGCCTCTTGTCGGAACCATAATAAAACCAAAGGTGGGCTTAAATGAAAAAGAGCATGCACAAGTTGCATACAACGCATGGGTTGGCGGCCTTGATGTAGTAAAAGATGATGAAAACCTCACATCCATGAGCTTCAATAATTTCGATTTAAGGGTAAAAGAAACACTCCGTGCAAGAGATATTGCAGAAAGAAAAACCGGCGAGAAAAAAATATACATGCCGAATGTAACCGCAGAAACAACAGAAATGCTTCGAAGGGCAAATCTTGTGAAAAAACATGGCGGAGAATACATAATGGTGGACATACTCACTCTTGGATGGTCCGCGCTTCAGACATTAAGAAACGCAAATTTAGGGCTCGTGATACATGCGCACAGGGCAATGCATGCAGCAGTTACACGAAACCCGAAACACGGCATATCCATGTTAGTACTTGCAAAAGTAGCGCGATTGATTGGTGCAGACCAGCTGCATATCGGAACAGCACAGGTAGGAAAAATGACTGGTGGAAAAGATGAAGTCGTGGATATTGAAAATGCGATTGAAAATTCAAAAACACAGGCCACAGAAAACACACTAGGCCAGGACTGGCAAAATATAAAGACAACTCTTGCAGTGGCTTCAGGCGGCCTTCATCCGGGACACATCCCTAAATTACTGTCAAAAATGGGAACAAACATTGTCGCACAATTCGGCGGCGGATGCCACGGCCACCCAGGGGGCACAATTGCAGGGGCTAAAGCAATAAGGCAGGCAACAGATGCGTATATGAAAAAAATACCGCCAAAAACATACGCTAAAACAGCACCGGAACTTAAATGTGCGCTAGAGCATTGGAAATGATGCAAACATTAAAATATATGATACTATAAAGGATTACTATGTGGGAATTATATTTCGGTCTTGCAATTGCATCTCTTGGAACAGCAGCATATATGCAAAAAAAAGGCTCATGGAATGCTAGAACAAAGAAAAAATATATGGAACTGAAAGACACAGACAATTTTAGTTATGCTTATACACCCAAAGAAAGAAGGCAGGAAAAACCGGAACCACTCACAGGGCCTAAATCAAAATTTGATTCTCTTTTTGAATACGGGCGGCGGGACAATCCGGATATTGATCCTGAAAAGCAAAAACAATTACAAGAAGAAATAGACAAGATAAAAGAAGAAGAACGGCAGGAAAAAATAAACCGTCCGGACAACAGGATTGGTGATTTTGGAACAGGATATCCACGACCGGAACCGCAGCAAACGAACATGCAAACAAGCCCTTTTAACTCATTTGAAAATAAAACACCGTCCTTTGCAACACCGGGAACACAAAATCGTTTTTCTCAGGAACGGACAACTACAACCAACTCAAGCCCTTTTGGCAGTTTACAGGAAAACACACAACAACAAAGCCAAAGCACATTCAATAATACACAAAAACCACAAGGGTCAAGTTTTCTTGGCTCAATCATGGATTCTGCAATGCAGTCAAAAGAAAGAGAACCACAAACAACAGGATTTGGGGCAATTCCGGAACCAACAAAAACTGTATGGCCCGAACCCGCAGCTGCACCGCAAAAGGAGCCTGAAAAAAAGAAAGAAGACAAAGACTGGGTTCCTATGGATTTCTTCTCAAACAAGTAACATCAAAATTATATACCCCACAATAGAAAACCTTATAAACCTAAAAACATATAAGTATAAAACAACAAAACTTCTTTTTGAATTTTGTTTAACTTTGAATTTGCGTGCTACGGTTATTGGTCTTTTAGACATACCTTTGAAGGAAGACAAAGGAATAAAGCACAAATTCTTATGGGAGATAAAACAAACAATACAAACAATATCGGTGATCTATGTGAATTTAGAAAATTTAGTTGAAATGAAAAGCCAGATGGCTTTGCGGGGAAATTGGAAAGAAGTAACAAGAATAAACAAAATGATATCTATGAGGGCACAAAACTAATTTGTGTTCCATAGAACACCCCACTTTTTTTCATTCATTGCATAAAAAAGACATAAAGAATATAAAGCATACTGCATAACTTGTTGACATGAATTTTGATATTTTTCTCAACAAATTGTTGAAAAATTACAAAACAGGTCTTTTCGTATCTGTATTTGTTCTATTATTCATTGTTCTATTTCTTGGAAACCAGCAAATTCAAACAGGCTCTGTTGTTCCATTAGGTATCGATTTTACCGGAGGCACACAGGCAATTGTAGAAGTTGAGGGTGCAATAGATACCACACTAATCAAAAAAAATGCAGAAGAAATTCTTGGAGAAACCGTTATTGTAAAGAAACTTTCAGGGGCAAACACAATAACAATTGAATCCAAAAAAGAAATAAAAAAAGACACACTACTTGAAATAGCACAATTGTCAAATATTGAAATAATAACAACAACAACACATACAATCGGTGCGTCTCTTGGGGCAGCATTCTTTTCACAGACAATAAAGGCTGTTCTTACAGCATATGTGCTTATGAGCATTATTGTTTTTCTATTATTCAGGTCCTTTGTCCCTTCCCTTGCAATCATTCTTGCAAGCTTCGCTGATGTCGCAACCGCTGTTTTTGGAATGAATCTTGTTGGAATAAATCTTTCAATGGCAACGGTTGCAGGGCTTCTCATACTTATCGGATATTCAATAGACACAGACATACTTCTTTCAACAAGAGTGTTAAAACGGCGTGGCGAAGGGACCGTTAATGAGAGAATAAAATCCTCAATAAAAACAGGAATGACAATGTCGCTGACATCGATAATTGCAATGGTTGTGCTTTATCTCGTCTCAACCTCTGTTGTGCTTGATGAAATAGCTCTTGTAATAATTATGGGCCTCACAGCCGATATATTCTACACATGGCTTCAAAATGTAGGGATATTAAAACTATACACTGCGAGGAAATTCAAATGAGCGCAGACAACAAATGGATCAGGCTTTTAAAGGAGCCGCGAATAATCTTTACGCTTCTGATAATTTTAGGCGCTATTGCCGCTATTGGCCCTCGCGCATATCCCGGGGATTCCGGAACAATGGAGCTTGAAACAAGCATTGTAAAGGGTCTTGACCTTCAGGGCGGCGTAAGAGCGTTGGTACTTCCTGACGAACCGACAAAAGCAATCGTAGATGAAGCAATTACAGTCCTAAACACCCGGCTTTCCGCATTCGGCCTGCAGGAAACAAAACTAAGGCCTATAAATATTGAAGGTGACTGGTATATAGAAATCGAGCTTGCAGGCTCAACAGAAGAGGAACTGACAGGCCTTCTTGAAAAGCAGGGAAAATTCGAGGCATATATCCCAAGAACAACCACACTTGATGACAATAAAGGAACTCTTATAATTGACGACAAGACACACTTAATAGAATTCATCGATGAAAGCACCGCAAAAATAGACAACTCTATTTTCTCGCTAAATGAAATTACGGTGATTGAAGGCATAAATTTCACAGTCTCAAACATAACAGAAGACGAAATAACACTTTCAGGATTAATATATCAAGGAAAGGATATGCTCCAGATATTCAAAGACGCACAGCATTCAAGCGTACAGCGGGTTGGTGCAGAAAACTATCGGTTCCAGTTTGAGGTTCTTACAACAACAGAATCGGCAGAGCGATTCGCAAAAATTACAAAAGATGCGAAAATAATAAGTGAAGGTATCGGAAATGCTTATCTCGACGCAGAAATTGAGCTATATCTTGATGACAACATGACCGACAGCCTGAAAATATCCTCCGGCCTTAGGGGTCAGCCGCTTACAACACCGCAAATAAGCGGCGGCGGAAACACCCAAAAAGATGCAGTAGACCAGATGAAAACACTCCAGTCAATTCTTGAATCAGGAGCGCTTCCGTCAAAAATAACCGTTGTCCAGGTAAATGATATCTCCCCAACACTTGGAAAAGAATTCATGAATGCCTCATTCTTTGCTATTTTCCTTGCAATTATTGCAGTGGCTTTTGTAGTCTTTGCAAGATACAGGGACCCAAAAATTGTATTGCCAATGATTCTAACATCAACAGGAGAAATACTCATTATCTTAGGTTTTGCAGCTCTTGTAAAATGGACCATAGACCTTCCGTCAATTGCGGGCATTGTGGCCGCTATCGGTTCCGGGATAGACCACCAGATTGTAATTGCTGATGAATCCGGAAGAAAAAAAGAGGAATTAAGCCTTGCAAAAAAACTTTCCCGTGCATTTTTCATTATAATGGCATCCGCCGCCACAACAATCGCCGCAATGATTCCTTTATTGTCTGTCGGTGCGGGCGGGGTCAAAGGTTTCGCATTCACAACAATTATCGGCGTTCTTGCAGGTGTTCTAATCACACGGCCGGCATTCGCAAAGGTTATTGAATATTTGCGAAAGTGATTTCTCACACACTCGCACAAATATAAACCACAAAAACCTTAAAGTACACTATGATAGCCAAAGGCATAAAAGACATTCTTGAAGAAGAGACAAAAGCAGAAAAAGTGATTGAAGAAAAAAAACGCACAACCGAAAAATTAGTAGCGCAAAAGAAAAAAGCAGTTGATGATGATTTAAAAGAATTCAAAAAAGAGCTTGAAAAAAACACAGAACAAAAACTGGAAGATATAAAAAAAAGCTGCGAATTAAAGAAAGAAAAACTGATTGAAGAAAACAGAAAAGAAACCAGCATGCTAGACAAAAAAACAGAAAAAAAGATAGCTTCTGCCGCCCAATTATTCGTTAAAAATTTTAAGTTCGCGTAATCTTATTGTGATTGTTATGTTCAGGCCAAAAACCATGTGTTCTGTAAAAATTGCAGGCCTTCTGAAAGACAAAGAAAAAATAATGCATCTTTTGCAAAAGGAAGGAATAACACAGCCAAAAGAAACCGACACAAAAGTACCTGAAAAAGAAAATATTGAAAAAATAAATTCTAAGCTTCTTTTATCAGTTACAAATAACTTAAAGAAAATAGATGCAATAACATCCGCCATTAAGCCGCAAGGGCTTTTTGAAAAATACATGCAGGCGCCAAAAAAAGAAAATTTTTCAGGCCTCGATGACAATTCATTTGATTTATGGGCTCAAATTCGAATAGATAAGCTACTGAAAAAAACCAACAGCGAAAAACAGGAAATAGAGTATCTTAAAAAAAGAATAAAAAACACAAAAAAAAAGCTTGCAATCCTAAATCTTTTGAAAAGCCAGGACATTCCGTTATGGGATTTAGGCAAACAGAAGCGTTTCTTAATAGGTACTGCAAAAACAGAAAACACCAATCTTCACTATTTAAGCTCAATAGGCTATGTTTGCAAAATAAGAGAACGAAAAAAAACAAAAACAACAAGCACGCATATTTTTTTCATAATAAAAAAAGAGCATCACAAAAACGCATTGGCGCGGTTGAGTGAAATTGACCTTTTCTCAGAAGCCGCATTTAACGCAAAACCAAAACAGGCAATAAGGCTTTTAACCCATAAGCTAAAAGAAAACACAAAAACATTAGAGCAAAGAAAAAAAGCGCTGAAATCACTTGAAAAAGAAAGGGGCTTTCTTCTTGCCGTTGAAGAAAAATACAAAAACATAAAGGAACGGCTTTCTACAGAAGCGCATATGCTTAAAACTCATGATGTATTTTTTCTTGAATTCTGGGTTGCAAAAGACGACATCCAAAAAATAGAAGCAATAAAAAATATTTGTGTGCTGAAAAAAACAGTTGCGAAAGACGCCCCCACAAAACTTGAAAACCCGCCAATTGTACGCCCTTTCGAATCCTTGACGCGCATGTTTGCGCTTCCGAAATACACAGAATTTGACCCAACGCCGATTATTG
Organism: archaeon; assembly: GCA_030594585.1. GTDB lineage: Archaea > EX4484-52 > EX4484-52 > EX4484-52 > B79-G9 > GLR112. The sequence goes on from JAUVEX010000034.1 coordinate 9,123, forward strand.
CAATAACATTTCCCATATTTTTCGGCATAATGCTTACAGACATCGCATACGGCTTTCTTCTTTTTGCGATTTTTGCATCAATCTGGATAAAAACACACAACAATTCACTTAAGGATTTTGCAGAAATCATGGTGTTAAGTGCAATATCAACAATATTTTTCGGTTTTGTTTTCGGAAGCTTTTTCGG
>JAUVEX010000048.1 GCA_030594585.1 archaeon
AAGTAATATAACAGCATTGTCCTGGAATTTTATCCAGTTTCCCTGCGGCCTTCTGTATGGCATTGCCTGTCTTACAACCACAGCTCTTACAACTTCGTGCTTTATTTTTTGCGTTCCTTTTTTTACTGCGCACTGAACAACATCACCAACGCCTGCGCGTGGGTGTCTTCCGCGAGCTCCGCTGAAGCCTTTGACCGAGATGACTTCTACGACTTTTGCTCCGGTGTTGTCAACACACTTAAGTACAGTTCCTGTCTGTATGCCTTTTGTTGTCTTTGTGCTTATTGCTTTCAATGTATTCACCTAAAGCTTCTCAATTATTACGAATTTTTTTGTCTTGGATAAAGGCCTGCATTCGGCAATCCTTACTTTGTCACCTTTGTGAGCCTTTATGCATTTTGGGTTGTGTGCGGAGACTCTTGATTTTCGTCTCATGTATCGTTCGTATTTTGGCATTGCTGCTGTGTGGTGCCATTCGACTGTTGCGCTTAAGTCCATTTTGTCAGATACAACAATCCCTGCAAATATTCGTCCTCTAAGCTTAAGTTTTCCGTGATAAGGGCAATTGGCGTCCTCACAGCTTGTGCTGGGTAGGTTTTTTACAGGTATTCCTGTGTTTTTTACATCCGTTTTCCCTTTTGTTTTTGTTTCACTCATATTGCATCCCATTTTTTTGGTAATTTCTTTTTTATGCGCTCTTCAGGCCGTCCCAAAAGAAGTTTTCCTTCAACTTCAACAATGGTCCCTGTTGGGAGCGTGATTATGAATTTACATCCGTTTTTTGCTACTATTATCTCCTTTTTGTCTGTTCTTATTGTCAGGGTCTTTTGCGTTTCATTTATTATTTTGCCCTTGGTTTTTGTTTTTGCAATCTCGGCCTCAAGCCCTATAAGCTCGTGGCGGACCAGATTTTTTTCATCAATTGGCATTTTAACGCCCGTTTAGGATCGGGATATGCTTTCCTCAGCAAAGCCCTCTTTTATTAGTGCTTCTCTAACTTTTTGCACATGTTCGCCCTGCAACTCGATTTTCCCGTTCTTGTGGGTTCCGCCGCATGCAAGCAGGCCTTTAAGTTTTTTTGTGAGTGTTGGAATGTCTATGTTTTTCTCGTCAATACCTTCGACGATAGTGGAAATCTTTCCGAATCGCTTCTTTATGGTTCTGATTTTTATAACCTGTGCTTCTTTGGATATTGTTTCACAGATGCAAAGCTCTTTTGGAAGACCGCATTTATTACATATTTCCTGCATTTTTAGTCCTTACCTTCTCATTTATTATTGTTTTTATCCGGGCAATTGCTCTTTTTGTGCTTCTTACTTTTCCCGGATTATCCGGCACGCTTCCGACTTTTATCTTGCCCATCTCTTTTGCAAGTTCAAGCTTAAGGTCGCCAAGCATTTTTTCAATCTCGCTCGCACCTAAAGCCCTTAGGTCTTTTGTTGTCTTTTGTGCCATGAAATCATCAACTTATTCTTTTTTTTCAGCTTTTTTGTCGTCTTCCTTTTTTTCAGCAGTCTCTTTTTTTGGTTTTGGTTCTTCTTTTTTATCTTTTTCTTCTGTTTTTTTCTTGTCTTTGGAATCTTCCTTTTTTTCGGATTTCTTTTCTGAATCATCAGTTTTTGCTTTTTCAGTCACTTTGGTTTCTTTTGGTTTTGCCTTCTCTTTCTTTTCTTCAGCTTCTTTTTTTGCAGCAGGTTTTTCCTTTTCTTCTGTTTTGTCATCCTTTGGAGTGTCTTTAACAGGTTCTTCTTTTTCTGCCTTTTTTTCGGCTTTCTCTTTTTCTTCAGAAGCTTTTTTCTCTTCAATTTCCTGCCTTATTTTGCTTACTTCTTTTTCAACTTTCATTATGTCCGGAAACTCTTTCATTATCCGCACATTTACGCCAAGAGCGCCTGCTTTAAGAACCGCAATCTGCCGTCCTTTAGACACTAGTGAATCTGCAGGAAATCCTGATTTTTTGATGTATCCTAATCTGAATTTTTCAGTTCTTGATCTCTCACCGGATATTTTTCCTGCAATAATTATTTCAACACCAAGAGCACCTGCGCCCATGATTCGCTTAAGATATATATTTACAATTCTTTTATGGCTCATTCCTTTTTCTAGAGCACCTGCAATCTGTTTTGCAACAACAAGAGCATCTGTGTCCGGGTTTTCTAAAGCTCTTACTTCAAGCTGGGGTTTTTCTATTTTGAATCTTTTCTCAATAGTCTCGGTCATTTCCTGAATCTTGCTTCCCCCGCGGCCAATTACCATACCCGGTCTTCCGGCATATATTATTATCCGTGTGTTTAATGGGGTTCTTTGGATATCGCAGCGACTGTAATCAACCCGTTCAAGCTCTTTGTGAAAATACATATCAAGCTCTGTGTTTCTTATTCCTTTTTGTATAAATTTTCTTTCAATCATAATTTTGCCTTTTTTAACTATTTATCCCACAATAAGAGAGATATTTGTGTTTTTTGTTGTCTGCCCACGAAGACCGTATCTTCTTGGGCGGTATTGCCTGTTTCCGATTGTAGCGCTTGCATAAAGCACTTTTAGTTTTTCTATATCAATGCCTTTAAATTCCGCGTTTTTCTCAGCACTTGATAATATTTCAATGTATTTTACAGCTGCATTTGCGGGGTATGTTCCTGCCCCTCCAACCTGCGCCTTGTGGCCTGCACCTTCAGTGTATCGTTTTGTAGGAATCACATTTTTCTTTTTGACAACCCCGTCAAGATATACCTTGGCTTTTGCAACAGGCATGCCTTTGATAAATGACGCAATTTCAACAGAGTCTTTTGGGGAAATCCTAAGATTTCTGGCATTCACTATTGCATGTTTCTTTGCATCATATACCTGTGCAAGTGCTGAAGTCGTCATAATAATCACTGTTACTTTTGTCCAACAAATTTGGATGATCTTGTAGCTCCAATTCCCGGTCCTGAGTGTTTTCCGCACACTCTTGTAGGTGCGAATTCACCAAGCCTGTGGCCTACCATTTCCGGTTGTATGTCAACAGCAAGGTACTCTTTGCCTGTATGTATTCCAACTCTTTTTCCAACAAATGAAGGTAATACAACTGTATCTCTAAGCCGTGTTTTTACGAATTTTTCCGGTGTTGCCTTTTTGACTTTTTCAATGAATTTTTTCTCTGCAGGAGAAAGTCCTCTTATCAGTGTTCTTCTTTCTCTTGAAGGAATTATTTTTGCGAATTCCTCTGTTGAAAGCTTTTGAAGCTCCTCTAGTGTCATTCCGCGATATATAAATTTTCTTAAGCCTTCTGATTCCGCCATATTAATCATCTCTTCTTACCTGTTCTTTTTGCACCAAATGAACCTACTTTTCTTCCGGGTGGTGCGTGCCTGCTTGTTGTCTTTGCAACACCCAGGTTAGATCCTCCGAATTTGTGATCTACTGCATTCATCTTGATTTTTGAGGTTATCGGATAAAGCCGGCCTCTTGCTTTCATAGCATAATGCTTGTTTCCTGCTTTTACAAACGGCTTGTTTTTTCTCTCACCGCCTGCGGCAATTCCAACAGTTGCTCTGCATGAAGAATTTACTGTCTTAAATACTCTTGATGGAAGCTTTATAACTGTTTTCTTTGCACCTTGTGAAACTATAATTCCGAAAGTTCCAGATCCCCTTACAAGTTTTCCGCCGTCATTAGGGATTGTCTCTATATTAAATACGGGAGTTCCTTCAGGAATTTTTCCTAATGGAAGTACATTCCCGATATCTAGAGCCGCATCCTGTCCGATTTCAAACATATCGTCAGTTGTTATGCTTTCAGATGCAAGGAATACGCCTTTTGTCCCGTCATCAAACAATACTTTTGTGATGGGTGCATTTCTTGCAGCATCGTGAATTATGTCAATTATTTTTCCTTTCATGACTTTGTTTTCTTTTTCAAGTACGGGATATGTTACCTTTGCGGTATATCTGTGGCTTGGTGCCTTGTATATGTTTGAGCCTTTTCCGCGCCTTTGTGAAATGGTTACTTTACCCATATTACATCATCCCGAGCTTTGTTGCCACATCAACAGCGGAAAATTCAGGCAAAAGACTTACAATTGCTTTTTTAGTTCCTTTTGTTGTTGTTATGACATTTACTTTTTTGACTTTTACATCAAACGCTTTTTCAACAGCGGTTTTAATATCGTCTTTTTTTGCTGTTCTTTTTACAATAAAGACAAGCTTGTTGTTTACTTCAATATTATTTATGGATTTTTCCGTCAGGTGCGGGTATTCCAGTATTTCAAGAGCATCAAGAAGAACTTTTTTGTCCTTTTTCTTGGTCTCTTTTTTCTTTTTTTCTTTTGGCAACTCTTTCTTTTTTACTTCTTTTTCTTTTACCGGAATGTCTTTTTTAGTTTCTGCCATTGTAATCACATGTAAAGATTATTTTTTTCCAAGCTCTCTATTGCGGATTTTGTCCAGACCGTAAGCCTTCCCGCGTGTGTTCCCGGAGCCAATAGGGATGCATTAAGCGCATCAACCCGAACGCATGTAACTCCCGGGATGTTTGCTATTGCCTTGACATCTGTTTCAGATACAACAACAAGAGGACCTGTTTTTGTCTTGTATTTTCTGCCTCGCATTGTCCCTTTTCCTGCGCGTACCTTTTTCTCCGCGCATCTTTCAAGCTCTTTTTCAAGACCAAGTTTTTTCAATGCATCTGCAATCTCTTTTGTTTTGTTGAGTTTCTGAAAATTATCTTCAAGAATCAAAGGCACTTGAGGTATGGCTTCAACCATATGTCCTCTTCCAAGCACAAGCTCTTTTACAGCACTTGCAGATATTGCGCTTCTTATTGCAAGTTTTCGTTCTCTATCATTGATTTTTTGAGACCATTCTTTTTCTGCTTTAGGCGGATGTGCTTTTCGGCCCTTTACCGCATTAGGCACAATTCTTGCCCTTCCTGTTAAATATCCTGCACCGATTCTTATTCTTGTTGTCCTGTGCATTGCCCTGTTTATCCATGCACCATAGCCTCGTCTTCGACCTCTGTATTCTGCGGATGTTTTAAAGCCGGAACGAGTGTCTGCTCCATAAGGCTGCCTTTCATTGCCTTGCATAGCAATAACTGCTCTTTTAATTATGTCTTCCCGCACGCTTTCTTTGAATTGCTTCGGAAGTTTGACCGTACCTGTTTTTTTGCCGTCAATTGAGTATATATCTGCCATTTAAATTACCTTTATTTAGCATAAACTGAAACAACCTGTGGTTCTTTTAATTTACCTTTGCTGTCTCGTACCGCGTTTCTTATCCTTATAAGCCTTTTTCTTGAGCCGGGAACCGAGCCCGCCAAAAGTACATATGATGATTTCACAAGTCCGTAGCTGTGCCATCCATCAGCGTTTATTTGGTCTTGATCATTGGATATGGAAATTATTCTCTTATTATAATCTGTTCTTTTGTGGTATCCGGTCTGCCCCATTTGAGGAACAGTCCTTTTTACCTTGTGCGGATGAAATCCTCCAAGGTTAGCTGCCTTTCTTCTTAGTTTCTGTGATTTTTTTGGAAGCAGGTGAACGCCAAATCGCTTGATTGAGCCTTGGAATCCATGCCCTTTTGTAATTGCAACAGCATCAACAAAAGCGCCTGCCTTAAGAACTTCATCAACCGGCAAATCACTTCCAAGCTTTTCTTTTGCATATGAAAACGCGTCTGCAATTTTGCCGCCAACAGAAATCTCAAAGACTTCAGGCTTTGTTTTGTGAATTCCGGCCATTGAAGGCTGGGTGTGAACAACAAGGACAATTTTTTCGTATGATTCTAAATCTTTTTCAAAAGATTCTAGTTCTTTAGTTATGTTTCTTTTCTTTTTTGGAACGGTTATTTTTTTTGCTGCATTATCGTCAATCTTTTCTGCAAGAACATCTGTTGACGCTTTTAGCCCATAAGGCTCTTTTTTATATGCGCGAATCCCAAGCACTTTGAATGGCGGGGTTTCAATAACAGTTACAGGAACAATAATTTCCTGGTTGTGTGTTGCAGAGTCGTTAACATCATCAATAATTTTTGCATTTGTCATTCCGACCTTGTATCCTGCAAATTCAACAGGAACAGCATCAAGTGTATTTTTTTTGGATGATACGCGGGGGTAGATTCTTTTGGCTCTCACTCTTGGAGATACCATCATTGATCCATGTCTTGGAGAGTGCGCTTTTCCCATATATATCGTCCTATATAATATAACCTGTAATTTTCGTTAGCAAGAAGTCACTAACAACATATGAAATGCCCTTAAAAACAAAGGATTCCTATTTATATGTCAAACCTTACAGGTTCTGTAAGATTCTTTCTAAATTCATGAAACTTGTGTGGTTTCATTCATGAAAGAATTCAACATCCATTATATGCGGCGTTAACTATATAAAGCTTGTGCCTGCAAGCACAAGCTGTGATTTTATATGGGTGGGTCTATTGTAGTTGATTTTGGGTTATCCGGCATATTTGTTCTCTAGGTTCAATATGCATCCACCCACAGGAGATTTTTCACGTAATACTTTAACGGGAATAAATATTGTGTGTTTGTGGTCATTAAGAAGGTCGCTTATCGTTTCAGGGATGGACTCTTCAGTTACTGAAGTGATAGTGCCATTTGTTAAAGAGTTATCGATAACTGAGGGATATTTAGTGCATTGTTGGGGTATCTCTCCATAATAAACAATAGCGTGTATATTGTTGGGGCGAAAATGAGTAGTAAGACCACCCTTTTGGTCTATTAACACCTTTGCGGCAATTTTCATACAGGCTGATGGGTCTTTTTCAATATATATTGCGAATGCCATATAAACACAGTATTTATGCAGTTATAAAAATTTATAATACTATCTCGAAGAACTATTAGATAAAAATCTCAAATAAAGAAAATTCTCATAAAAACGCTGATTACAATAATCCCTACACACAAACCGACTATCGCCTGTGGGGGAATCTGTATTGCTTCTTTGTATTCGTCAAAATACCTTACAAGCCCTGCAGTTGATTGGGGCATTGATGTTTTTTCTTTTGCCATAATAACACACTATAAACTAAATTATAAAAAGATTATTGGCGCGGTGTGGAGAGTAAGCCGCCTTTTGTTTCATTCCCGTCGTAATTCCGGCACCGTTATTGTCCGAAACTGGTAGGAATTTTAGCATTCGACTAAGCGTGAATTCTCACTTGCTCCCACGGATGCCCGTTTCATCGTTCCTTTGGGATCGTCAGCCTTAACGGCATCAACCTATAACCAAAGGCCGTATCGTTTCTGATGCATTGCCTTCCCTCTC
>JAUVEX010000124.1 GCA_030594585.1 archaeon
CATAATGCTTAAAGAATCGTTTTAAATGTTTTGCCTGTTTTTGCGTTTTCTTTTCTGTGGCGAATCAAGCGATTGCAGTTATTCTTTTTAATGTTTGTGCATCATCTTGTAATTAGCAGAATATGCGGATGTTTATTGGAAAGTATATTATCTTGTTATGGCTGTTTTTATGTTTTTGAAACTTGTAAGAATTATTTTGAAGTGTATTGGGCAGGATACGAAACATACTTCCGGTATAAATCCCGGACAATCTACCATGCGCCATAAAACACATACATCCCAGCCAATTCCTGTAAAACACCGGCGTGCTGTAACTCGCAGGAAAAAATCAAACAATGCGTTCGGGTTAAATTTTATTTTAAATGCATTCAGATACATGAATAGGCGAACAAGAGAAGTAAATCGCATCGGCAGCACAACTACAACAGGACCAAAGCACTTTTTATATCATGTAAAAGATTATCTTTCAAAACCTGCGATGCTTGCGGTTTTAGGCTTGGTTTCTTTAGGGTATCTTTTTTCACCAAAAGCAGTAATCCTTCTTCCAACACTTGTTGTAGTGGGTGCGTTGGCGCTTGTTATCCAGTCGTTTTTGCCAGTATACATTGGTCTTGATTTTTCTTTAATGGGCGCTGTTCTTGGAACTATTCTTTTTGGCCCTATTGTTGGGGTTCTTGTTGTTTTGTGCACATATATTCTTGCGGTTCAATTGCCAACAGGGCAGCAGGATGCGCTTGAATATGAACGGATATTTCTTTTTTCATTGCTTGCGCTTATAATCCCTTATATCCCCACAACAAATATTATGCTGAAAGCTGTAATCGCTACATATATTGGCGAATTTTTTGAGATGATCTGGCATAGGTATGGGGAAAATTATCCGTGGATAATGGCATTTTTAAAAGTCTTTCCAAGATCGTTGATATATATTTACATATTCCATAATATTTTGGGGTATTTGGTTTGAGTTTTGCCCTTCTTACTCTCTTTCGAAAGGTATTTAAATATCGGTTACTAATATTATTAACAGCACTATTAGTGGTGCTATTGATAAATTATTGTTTTCTGAGCACAAGTTAATTGTTGTATATTTTTTTGTTGACATGCATTGAAGATAATTACAAGACACTCAAGGTAACGGAAGATGTGCATGTCCGGCTTTAAGCACGAATAGGTACTTATGGTGGTGTATTATGGACGAGAATGAAAAACAGAAACAGATAAAGTACTGGCTTAAAAACAGGGAACACGCCTATATTGAAGGCAAGGCAAAAGAAATCCGAAGAATCAACAAGATTCTGTCATTCTACGGCTATGATGTGCGAACGAGTGCGTCTGCTGCCTGATTTGGATAGTGTTAGATATAAAGCAGGTATATTCCTACAAGTATGAGCAGGGTGCCTGCAATTCTTTCTTTTCCGTGCTTTTCATTTAAAAGCCGTTTTCCCATTATTGCCGCAAATAGCGGCAGCGTTCCTGCAATAGGCAGGACTTTTGTTGCGTTTTCAAGGGAAAGCGCGAAGAAAAGCGATATGCTGCCTACAACTGCGAAGGCGGATGCCATGATGATAAGGATGCGCGTTTTTCTTTCGGAGAGTATTGTTTTTCCTGTGTCTTTCAAAGTTTTCCTGTTGAAAACAAGATTTGTTGCGGTAAAGTAAGATGCGACAAGAAGATACATGAAAAACGAAAGCATTAGCGGGTGCACATCAAGGATAGACACTTTTGCCGTAACGCCGTAAAAAGAGAGAAAAACAGCTGAGATGCCGATAAGCATTATTCCTTTTGATTTTTTCGGGATTGTGATTTTACCGTCAGTCCACACTATGTATCCGCCAAGAGCAATTGCAAGCACGCCTAAAATGTTTGTTGTTGTTATGCTTTCGCCAAGCAGGACATATGCGAGGAGAAACGAGAGAATAGTCACTATCGCGTCCCTGTAAGGCACAAGTTTTGAGACATCATCTGTTTTCAGGGCGTAGAAATACGCGAGTCCCGCAAGAAAGTAAAATGTTGATAAAAGACAGATTACTGCGTTTATTTCGCTAAGCTTCGGGGTCAGGAAAACAAGAAGGAGGGTGAATGCGATAATTACATTTACGCCAAATCTTATGGCTGAGAGCGCAAGGGGGTCTATCTTATGGTTGAGAAGTATTTTTTTGTCAAGAACAGAGACAGAAGCGTGGGCGAATGCATAGAACAGTGCGAGCGCAAGCCATAGGTATTCCATAAGGTTTATTGGGGTGTGGGGGTTAATAATATTTAGTTATTGGATTTTATGCGTTGTCTTCTTTGGGCTTCAAGTTCTTGTCTTTTTTGTTCTAGAATGTACTCGATTGTTTCATTGGAGAATAAGTCCATATAGACATTCTTCATATTTATGCGTTCATCATCTAAAATAATTTCTGGGTTCTTGAAGAAACCAAGAGATACAATTTGTTCGCCAGAGAAATATTCTTCCCATAATTCATCATTGTTTTCAAAAAGTTGGGGTATTCCTAGATTGTTTATTACTTCTTGTGTTTTTTCTACACCTAGGGTTAATTCCATGTTTGGCGGGATGTGTAGTTGTTGATCTAGATAGACTGCGAAGTTATATTCATCAAGTATTGTTTGTTTTTCTTTTTCGGTTAATTTTTGATCTATTTGTTTTAAGGATATATTTTCTAGGCTGTTGAGAGTTTTTTTTATTCTTTTGTATATGTGTGTTTTCATTCTTTCAAGGTTTTCTGGTTCTGATAAGCATGC
>JAUVEX010000043.1 GCA_030594585.1 archaeon
TTTCCTTTAAGATTTCCAAACATCCCTATAAAATCACCCGCAAACTATATAACCTGCAGTAAGTTATATTATTTGTAACGGAGTATATATTGTTTAGTGTTTTTTATGGCGGATACTTTTTTAGCAAGGCTTTTTGGGAAAAATGAAAAAGAATCCAAAAACGACAAACAAGAAACTAAAAAACAAGAAGAATTGCCTGCATTTACAGGTCCTGCCGCAATACACAATCCTGATTCCCGGTGGGATAGGCGAAACAAGCCTGTGGGCTATATTCTCGGCGCAAGCCCCGGATTCGCTCAGTTTGCTCAAGGGGAAGAAAAACTCGCATCAACAGGCTTGGGGCGAAAAATCGCAAAAGCATCCCGCATGGGCTTTGATTTTGCCATGATTGATTATGAAACGCTTTCTGAAATGTATGAGCCGGATTTAAAAGACCTTATAAGACGCATCAAAAAAGCACAAGGCAATGAAGCTGTAGGGCGAAAATTTGAAGTAGGAGTGCACCTGCCTACAGATTTAGACCTTTGCATTGCAAACGCTTTCCAATGGAAGCAGATGCAGGAAAAATTAATAAGAGGTGCGTTTTCTTCTGCGGAGCTTGTTGGCGCCAGGTTCTACTTATTTCATACTTCTTCAAACATCCGCCCGCATGTGACCTTTACTGTTGGTCAGCAGGAACCAAGAGTTGCACAGGTTTCGCATGACGGGATAAATCTTGGAGATTTCATGGATGCAGTAGACCAAGGAGAATATATTGATCCAAAAACCGGCAATCATGGAGATTTAAAATCCGTGCTAACACCTGAAGGTAAAAAATGGGATGGAATGGTGGACTGGTATAAAGCAAAATTCATAAGCGTTCTTTTTAATGTCATGGGAGCTGCAGGAGACCCGGCATTAATAGGATATCTTGAAAGAGGTATGATTGAAGATAAATTTTATGGATTGAAATCAGGAAAAGAAACAATAAAAATAGAATATAATAAACTTGCAAAAAATGCATGGGAAAAAGTAAAAGAAAAAGAAAAAGGATTGTTTGATAAAGAAATCAATGACATACATGCTAAAAAAAATAAAATAGATTTACGACTCAAGGAATTACAGGAAAGACTTAAAAATAATCCTCAAGAAGAGCAATCATTAGCTTATGAGATAAATACCTTGAGACAAGGACAGAGTAATTTATCTGACTTCCTAGAGCAAAAGAAAAATGAACTTGAAGCAATAATGAATTCAGAACAAATGGTTACGCTTTTTCTTGATCCTAAAACGCGCGAAACAATACAGCAAAACATACTTAATCGACTTGAAACAGAGTTTCTTGTAATTTTAAATGGGGGGAAAGACCATCCAAAAATAAATCCACAACCGAGTTATGAACATTATAGATCAATTGAAAAAATAAGAGAATTATTAGAATATTATGATTTCGACACCATATTTGATTTCTGGAAAAACCACGGTTCTGAATGTGAAGAACGCGTTTCATATCATGTGATTGCGAAATACTTATGGCTGACAAAAGACAAGTTCTGGATAGATATTGTGGGCGGCGAATACGAGCCCGACAAAATACTTAAGCGTGCAGATGAAGGAAAGGAATTCTATTATGGTGATGGCCACGGAAAAAAAGTTGATGATCTTGTTGAGAACCTAATCACTGCAGTCGCAAGCAAATACATACAAGGCCATCTTTTTACAACAGACCCGACACGCGATATGCGCGCGCTTACAGAAAAAAGAATCAATGACCATGTCGATAAAGTCAAAACAGAGGTCGCAGGCGCCACCAACTGCGAAAAAGCAACATCTGTCTATTGGTACACCCGGTTCAACAAGATTATGATATACATTGAGACTGCCATGCCGCCGCAGGGGCAGGAAGGGCAATTAAGGGTCATGAGCGCAAATGACCATGTGCGGCTTGTAAAGCACCTGGATGATGGCGAATATACTTCATACACAATGGATTTTGAGCACCTAATGGATAATTTCATAGATCCGGGAACCGATATAGCCGCATTAAAAGACGGAGATGGAAAATACATCACAATGCTTCACATAAATGCGCCGCGGCCTGTTATGGGAACCCACGCGCCTCTTGACTTGATTTCCCATGACCAGTATCTTCTTTATGTCTGGATGTATGACCTGAAGCAAAAAGGAATGGATAACGCATACATAATCTGGGAGATGGGTTCTTTTGGATCCCGGGAAAGCGCCACTGCATTCAGGCGCCTTATAGACTGTCTTAGAAAAAATCAGCATTACAATAATCTGCCGAATGAATTTTTCGGAATTGATGAAACCTTTGAGGCACAGCAGCATGTCGCAATCCGTGAGCATGCATATGACCCTCTTGAAGGTGTGCTTATGATACCGGAAGAAACGCACACGCTTTTAAGCTCTGCTGCAAAAGAAAAAGGCAAGCTTGCAGAGTGGGCAAGAGAAAGGTTCAGGTAAAGCTTTATATATTCTTGTATCATATAAGGTAATACAATATATTACGAATGATTTTTAAGGTAATTTTTTTGAAAGCAGTAATACTTGCAGGCGGAAAGGGGACAAGGCTTAGGCCGCTTACTTATGCAGTGCCAAAACCGCTTCTTCCGATAAACCAAAGGCCTATGCTTGAACATATACTTCTCCACTTAAAACAGCACGGCATCACAGAAATAATAATTGCTGTGGGGTATCTTGGATACCAGATAAAGAATTATTTTGGCGATGGTTCCGAACTTGGAATCAATATAACATATTCTGAAGAAAAAAAAGCGCTCGGCACTGCCGGTTGTTTGGCAAAACTTAAAGACGAACTTAATGGAGAACCATTTCTAGTCATGGGCGGGGACAATCTTACGAATCTTGATATTACGGATTTTGTGAGATTCCATAACGAAAAAAAAGGAATAGCCTCTATTGCACTTGTTGAAATTGAAGTGCCTGTTGAATATGGTGTAGCAGACCTTGAGGAAGACAAATCCATACTTCGTTTTAGGGAAAAACCTGTTTTCAAATACAATGCAAGCACCATGCTTTACTGCCTGAATCCGGAAATATTTGAGTTTATTGAAGAAGGAAAAGATTTTGCAAAAGACATATTTCCTTTTCTTCTTTCGCGGGGGTATAAGATTTTCGGATACTCATTCAATGACCTGTGGATTGATGTAGGCCGCATGGATGATTTTAACAAAGCGAACGAACGACATGCAGAAGAAAAGCCCAAAAAAGAGAAAACATAAATACTAGAACGAACTATAATTGTATTATGACTGACATTATTTCTGTAATTTCCGGAAAAGGCGGTGTGGGTAAAACAACGGTTGTCTCCAATCTGGGATGCGCACTTGCAAAAAGAGGAAAAAAAGTTCTTGTTATTGACGGCAATGTTACCGGCGCAAGCCTTGCCCTTCATTTAGGGGTTCCTGATATGCACCCGACATCATTGAATGATGTCCTTGAAAACAAAGCATTTCTGACACAAGCTATTTATAATCACCCTTCGGGATTTCTTGTAATTCCTGCTAAACTTAATGACTTGGAAGCGAATCTCGGCGGTCTTGAAAAGCATCTCGGCGGTCTTGTTGGCACAAATGATGTAATTCTTATTGATGCGGCAGCTGGCGTTTCTGAAGAAGTTGAAGCAGCTGTTAATGTATCCGATAAAGTTCTTATTGTAACAAACCCGGAACATGCAGCAGTATTAAATGCACTTACCGCAAAAAAGCTTGCGCAAAAAAAAGGCAAGGATATTTTAGGAATCGCCCTTAATAATGTGCGTGGCGAGAAGCACGAGCTTACCTGCGACCAAATAGAAGCGCTTCTTGAGGTTCCTATAATCGCAAAAATACCCCACCAATGGAAAGTTTTAAGCGCGATATCAAAACGGCAGCCGTTTGTTGAAACTGCACCCAAAAGCGCTGCAACAAAAGCAATACATGATTTGAGCTACACAATTACAGGTGAAACGGTGCCCAAAGAGAAAATGATGCAAAAACTGGGCCGCGCTGTTTCTAAGGATTTTGTTTTGCGGGTTGAATGAATTTAGGGTTGTTATTTTTTTGCCCGTATTTGTGGAACATAAATAAATTCCGGCTTTTTAAGGATGTTTCTGGATTTCCCAGAAATTGTTACATTCATACGATATGCATCTATGCCGATAAATCCCCGCCTGTAGAATTCTGTTACACAACGCATTTTAGAGGAGTTACTATCCGGATACATCTTCCAAAGCTCATCTGTTAAAGGCACAGCAGTGTATACTGTTTCATCCTCTTCAAAAATAAGTAGTTTTTTCCCCTCAGGGGAGATTATTTGCTGGTAACAGTCACCACAGTTCGACCCGTCATATTTCTTTTTTGGGGCAATCATGTGAACAAGGGATCCTGGTTTTTTCAGTTCTTCAATCAGGTATATGATTAGATTATCCAGAACTTCAAGAATATCTTCCTCCTTTTTTGCCGGTTCTAATAAAAAACTGTCCCTGTTTTTCTCTAAAACTTCCCTAAAATGAGCCATATTCGGTTCGCAGCTGCGGCCTTTGTACAATGATGCGCCTAAAAGCGCCCTTCCCCGCGGATTCAACAAATCTTTGTGTTTTGTGCTCAGATAGCGCTGCATCTCACCCCCTAGGGATATAGTATCAACAATTCTCCCCAACAGGATTAATTTCGTAATATCTGCGTAATTCGCGTCTTCTTCTGATAAAAGTATGCTCGGCTCCAGCATTGTTTCTTGTTCTGACGAGATCATATCCTTAAAAACAAGTATGAATTTATTTATACCTATGTAATAGTACAAACCTTTGACTTCTTTATTGGGTTTCAAAAATTTCCTGTGGGAAATAAGCACATTTTGGTTTTTTCAAATGTCTGTTTTCTATTACGAAAGGACTTAACCCGATACTGCCCGCATTATAAAGTACTGAAAGGCAACGGTTGGTGGTTTTACCGATTGGTTTCATTTCGAAAAGTTGTTCATCTACCGGAAGCACCACATATTCTATATCAAAGACAGGCTCAACATGGCGCGCCTTCTTAGAATTTACTGTTTCAGAAACCACATCGTAAACATCCAAACAGATTGTTCCACCATAAACAGGGTTCATCACTATTTTATGAAAGTCTGATTTCGATTCTTTCAGTTCTTCAATCAGGGATAAAAAAACAGTATTCAATGCTTCAAGAGAAGTATCTCTTTCAGCTAGTTTTTTTTCTATGTCTTTTATATTGGGTTTTGTTGGTCTTGGCGATGAAAAGGGTACTCCTAACAATCCTTTGGCCCTTAAAGGCGCAGGAACTCCCTTAAAATATCTTCCAATCTGGTATGTTAACGTAGCTTTAGGGATAATATCTCTATGTCGTTTTACTGCTTCGTATAATTCTTTTCCGGATAAAAAATTTTGCCTATCGTATTGTTCGTTAGACAGTATATCTTTTAGATACATAAGTTGGATATAAACAGAAAAGTATTTATTCCTATGTAGTAACATATTATGATTATTTGAAAAGAGCAACTCAATTAACGCCTAAAAAGAACAAAACCGCGCCCATAACCACTAGAATAAGCCCTTTTATTTTGTATTGCTCGTTTGTCTTTTTTACACATCGCCGTATATGCTCTCTTATATTTTCAGGCAAAAACACAAAAAGCAGGCCTGAAACAATAACAAGCACACCGATTATTTGAAGCAAAACACCATCTGCTATAATTGCGGACATATAAATCACATAAATTGTTCTATATATTTTATGATAAGTATATAGACTTACAATCATTTATAATATCTTCTGTTTTGAAACAAAATTCCGATGTTAAATATATAAACTTGAGCAACACAATTAAAATATATTCGTATATCGAGATACTATTTTGATTTAGGTGATGTTTGATGACTGAAAAAAATGTGCTTCTGGGATTTATTATTGCAACAACTGTCCTTTTGATGAATACTAATTTTCTCTTTGTAGGTCTTGTTACGGACCTTTTAGTGATTGCCGCATACCTGCTTTCCAAATACCTTTACATGACATACAAAACAGAAGGCAAATATCTAGAAAGAATTTACATGGTGCCGCTTTATATAATACTTACAATGGCTGTGCTTGTAACCGGAATTTTCAGCATTCTTGGTAGATACATACCTGTTTTTGCTGACAAGTCGCTGTTTTCAACATTCGCACTCCCGATAAAAGGATATTTTGCTGCTGAAATATTTTTTATGGCTGTTTTTGTATACCTTCTTTTTAAGACTGTTCTTGTTGATGTTTTAGAACTTCACCTTAAGCTTGAAGGAAACAACGAGTTAAAGCGCGCGCCGAAAAGAAAAGAAAAAACACCAATACAAGCGAAAGAAGAATCTGTTGCTGTTTTTAAAAGCATCCCGGAAGAAAAGCCAAAAGATGAGCTATACCCTTATGATGTGAAAAAGCTTCCTGTTGTTGTAATGATTGACAGGAACGAATAAGCTATTCCATAACCATAAGCTCTTTTAAAAACGCTATTAAGCTTAAAACCACCATACACCCGACAATAACGGCCAATATAACTGTGTTTTTCGCAGATTCACAAGCCACGCTAAGTTCGTCTAAATACTGCAATAAAAGCAGTGTTGCAGGTATTAAAATTATAAGAGCAAGAAATAGCTTGAAATTCAAAAGACTTCCTTTTTCTTTCAACATACCATATCTTTTGAACTTGCTAGAATATAAAATTTTTTAGATATAGACAAACAAAAAATTATTTTTTAATCAGGCCATACCCAACAAGCCTGAACCTGCCTGAAACCTGTCTTGATAATGCCACTTTCTCACCAATGTCTGCGCATACCGGAATCTTTAGGGTAAATTCAGACACGCTGCCCGGCTGCGTGCAAACGCCGATTGTTCTTGCAGTTCCGACACCCATAAGTATAGGTTCCTGTGCGCGAACAGATTCCTGTTTTTCACTGATATCGGAAATAAGATGCATTTCAAGCTTGAGTGTGTTCCATACGGGGGGCATTTTCCCATGAATCCCTATGACTGCGCCTACAAGATTGTCTGATTTTGCAATGTATGGATCAAGAGTGGTTGACAATGCAAGAAGACCTCCGGGAGTTCCTTCGTTTACCTGTGTTTTTCCCTTGTTTATAGAAGTTATTTTGGTTTTTAAAGGCGACCATTTATTGTTCTGTTTTATGCCCGGCAGTATCTCTATTTCTTCACCGGTTTTAAAAACACCCTCAACAACACTTCCGCCGACAACGCCGCCGACAAGATTTTCTATTTTCGTGCCGGGCTTGTTTACATCAAAGCTTCGTGCAACAAGCATCTTTGGGTTTTTCTTTGCATCATGCTTTGGGGTTTTTAGTATATCCTGTATTGCTTTTAAAAGCACTTCGATATTTGCGCGATGCTGTGCGGATACAGGGATTATAGGTGCGTTTTGGGCAACAGAACCTTTTAAGAATTTCTTTATTGAATCATAATTTTTCTTTGCACCGGCAGCATCAACAAGGTCTATTTTGTTCTGAACAACAATTATGTTTTTTATTCCGGAAATATTCAATACTGCCAAATGCTCTTTGGTCTGCGGCTGGGGACATTTTTCATTTGCGGCAATAACAAGAATGGCGCCGTCAATAAGGGATGCGCCTGTAAGCACTGTTGCCATCAAGGTCTCGTGCCCGGGAACATCGACAACTGAAAGAGTCCTTAAATGTTCTGTATTGGAACTGCATGAAAAGCATTTAGGAAATGTGCTGTATGCTGCAGCACCCTTGCATTTGGGGCATTTTCTTATGCTCATGTCTGCATAGCCCAGCCTTATTGAGATACCTCTTTTAAGCTCCTCTGAGTGCTCATCGGTGAATTTTCCTGTAAGCATCTGCGTCAATGTTGTTTTCCCGTGGTCTACATGGCCTAAGAGACCAATGTTTATTTCAGGAGCCTTATTTTGAGTTTTTGTTTCTTTTACTATGAAATCACCGTCAGATGCATTAACAACTAATATGTTGGTAACTTTAAAAAAGAATAATTTTAAAAAAATATTATTCTTTCTTTTCCGGCT
>JAUVEX010000158.1 GCA_030594585.1 archaeon
CATGCACAAAGTCAACATCCACGAGGCCAAGACCCACCTCTCTCGCCTGATCGAAGAGGTTGAGGCCGGAGAAGAGGTCATTATTGCGCGCAACGGCAAGTTTAGATATCTTATTATAGATGAAACAACAATTTTAGTGCATGGCAAAAGAACATATTTTTGGTAAACGCATTTTAGTGCTTGCAGTTGTTTCTGCGCTTGCTTTTGGTATTTTTATAGGTTTCGTTCTTTTTGGCGAAAAGACCGTACGGGTTGTAAATGAAGTACCTCATTTTGAGCAATTTGATTTTGGAAGAGTTGCCTATACGAATTCGGGAGGGGCTGTGATGTTTCTTCCGGCAGTCATGCGAAATGATACAGGAGTTTCTGCACATGTGGTTGTTACCGCAAAACAAGGTACCGGAAAAATAACAGCAAATCTTAACAATGTGCTTGTGGCGGATGATACCCAGCAATCTATAAGAATGGCGGCTCTTGTTGCACAAGAGCACGAAGGGATTAAAGCCGATACAATTGATTTGAATTATGATATTTATGCTGATGCGTCAACACTTGAAGGTCCAAGTGCGGGCGCCGCATTTACTGTTGTCACAATTGCGGCAATAAGGAATGCAACTGTTAGTACAGATGCGATGATGACCGGAACTGTAAATCATGACGGAACAGTTGGTCCTGCAGGAAAAGTCATTGAAAAGGCAGGTGCTGCAAAAGATGCAGGGGCTTCGGTGTTTCTTGTGCCTGTAGGGGCTTCAAAAGAGATAAACTATACTGAGTCAGAATTCTGCCACACATGGGGAACATACAATTACTGCCAGCCGGAATTTATGCCTGAAGTGGTTGATGTATCTATTGAAACAGGCATAACTGTTATTGAAGTTGGAACCATTGATGACGCTTTAAAGTATTTTTTAGAGTAATGTTTTATAATTGATTTCTAATTGGTATGTATGACAATCTATCTTGTGGGCACATCCCATATTGCAAAAGAAAGCCTGAGTAAAGTAAAAAAAGCAATTGAGGATAAAAAGCCGGACTGCGTTGCAGTTGAGCTTGACGCTGTTCGTTTTCATGCTCTTAAAAATAAGCGAAAGAGAAAAACCAAAGTCAAGCTTCCAATATTGCAGAAACTTATTTTTGCCCTTATGCAAAAGATGCAGGAAAGGCTTAGCCAAGAGACAAACATTTTCCCGGGCCAGGAGATGCTTGATGCAATAAGCTTAGCAGAAAAGCAGGATATTCCTTATGTTTTTATTGACCAGAACATCAATATTACAATAAGCAGGCTTATGTCTGAAATGGGGTTTTTCTCAAAAATCAAGTTTTTGTTTTATCTACTGATTGGTTTTATCGGTATTCCTATTCCCGGAATAATGGCATCAAAGGAGTTTGATTTGAATAAAGTTCCTGAAAAAGACTTTATTGACGAGGCGATGGTTGAGCTTAAAGCTGCATTTCCCGCAATATATAAGGTTCTTGTTGCTGACAGGAACAAGTTTATGGCTAAAAACATCAGGAAATTAGGGGAAAAACACGATAATGTGGTTGTGGTTGTGGGCGCGGGGCATGTCAAGGGCATTGGAAAGATTTTGGAGAAGGAATGAATAAAAACATCGAAACATTTATATATGTTAACTACTATTATATAGTAACAATATGATTTTTGAGGTAAGATGATATGGTATATGTAGGGCCAGGAAGAAATAGTAAAGTTT
>JAUVEX010000141.1 GCA_030594585.1 archaeon
GCTTCAAGCGGATTTTGATAAGATTGCAGATCGTTATGCAAATAAGAAATGCTGTTATCTGGATGGAAACAGTGAATGGGAATATTCGGCATATAGAATTTATTCTGACGGGGACAATGTGAAATGCCTTGTTGATGATTCCGATGATGATGATGCGATTGATCTTGACTGTTAGGATTGCGTAAGCTTATTTATACATTCAAGTACAATATTTCTTTTATGCAATTAAGTTATTTTTTAGGATTTCTAAAACATGCCTTGTATACATTCAGGCCGTTATCTTATAGCGAGAAAGCAGGCATTTCAGAAGCATTGAAGCACATTTCAAGAAAAGATGCATTTCGTTTAAAAACGCTTGTCAGGCGAAAAATTCTTAAGATTGAAATGAAGAATATGCCTTATTCTGCTTTGGTTACAGAAACTCTTAAGTATCCGTCATGCATTGCCCTTGATGATGATAGAAAAATAGTTGCGTGCGACTTTAATTCTAAAATAAAAGAATCTCTTGATGAAAAGATACAGGAAGAGTTTAAAACAAATGCTTTTGATAAAACTATATCGCTTATTGCACCTAAAATTGTCGGTTTTGACAACATAAAAAAGGCAGCCGCATTGCAGCTTTTTTCTTCTGACCCATTTCATATGCTTCTTTTAGGGGATCCGGGAACAGGGAAAACAGACATCTTGCGGGCGGCAGAAAATCTGGCACCAATTTCTTCTTTCGGTCTTGGGTCGGGAACATCGGGCACAGGACTTACGACAACTGTGTTAGGAAATGAAGTCAAGAAAGGCATATTATCTTTAGCTGATGGCGGGCTTGCGTTGATTGATGAGCTCAACCTTATGAAAAAAGAGGATAGGGCGGGGCTTTACAATGCTATGGAAAAAGGGTTTATAACTTATGACAAAGGCGGGCACCACTATAAATTTCCAGCCAACTGTTCGCTTTTAGCATCTGCCAATCCAAAGAAAGATACAGTAATTGGAAATGATATGTTCGCTATAAAAAAGCAATTGCCGTTTGAGCCGGCACTTCTTTCAAGATTTCATCTGGTGTTTTTGGTTCGAAAGCAGGATATAGAACAGTTTATGGAGATAGCGGATGAGGTTCTTACAGGAAAGCACAAAGAAGTATCCAAAGTAGATGCTGAATTTATGAAGAAATATGTTGAGCATGCGCGGAAAATTAATGTTCGTTTTCCCGAGAAATTCAATGATGATATAAAGGCGTTTGTGCTTAAAGT
Source organism: archaeon (assembly GCA_030594585.1). GTDB lineage: Archaea > EX4484-52 > EX4484-52 > EX4484-52 > B79-G9 > GLR112. Next base: position 1,245 of record JAUVEX010000141.1, read on the forward strand.
GCGTTCAAAAGAAAAGCAGATGCTTTTTGATGTAACGCCCAGATTTGTGATTGGATTAAAGCGGTTGATTGAGGCGTCTGCAAGATGCGAGCTTCGTGATTGTGTTTTTAAGAAGGATGTTGAGCGGGTAATTGAAATGTATGTTCGGGCGCTTAAAGGTGTTGGATTTTAATTAGATATTGTCTTTTGCCCATTCAGCGAATTTCTCAAGTGCTATTTTTCTGTGTGAGCTTATGGCTTTTAATTGCGGGTTTTCTGCCCATGTTTGTGTTTCGTATCCGGGGATAAATATTGGGTCAAAACCGAAACCGCCTGAACCTTTGGACTCAAAAGATATTGTTCCTTTTTGTTCGCCGTTAAATGTTATTGGCTCTATTTTTGGGGATGCAAACGCGACAACTGCCATGAATATGGCTGAACGGTTTTTTACATCCTGCATGAGTTTGAGTATTCCGGAATCGCTAATTTTATCGTAAATAATATGGGAATAGGTTCCCGGAAAATCATTTAGTGATTTAATGAAAAGCCCTGAGTCCTCAACAATCACAGGATTTTTAAGAATTTCGCATGCTTGTTTTGCTTTTTCAATCGCTATTTTTTCAAGGGAATCACTTCTTGGCTCAATAAGCTTAATGTCTTTTTGGATTATGTGAACTTTGAAGCATTCAAGAATCTTTTTTGCTTCTGTTATTTTTCCATTGTTTCCTGTTGCAAATGCGATATCCATACAGGTATTTTGAAAAATGATTTAATATGTTTTGTGTGTTAAAGATTTTATCTTAGGGCGTCATAATGTAATTTATTATGCGTATGCGTGGGAACTATTGGGGATTTTAGAATAATTTAATTATTTTTATTATAATATTTTTATTAT